>JABXHP010000375.1 GCA_013373575.1 Oceanospirillaceae bacterium
ACGCAGCGCTTCTAAGAGGTTGTCGACATCAACCGGCTCATTTGGCCAAGCATCAGCCATGAGGTTCTCACCTGAGCGCCAGAGCTCTACCGCTTGGTCAACCAACCCACGGAACTCTTCAGGGAGGAGGTCACGCTGGTGGCTAAAGCCCACCGCGGTACGCATGAGTGCATAGGATTTCTGGATGCGCTCCTGAACAACGTTTAGCTCGTGCTGATTTGCACGAATCGATGATTCAAGGGCATTCACCTGATGCGCCGAATCGGTATTGTTGAGGGCTGCTCGCGCATCCGCAAGGTCCTGCATCACCTGATTTAGCTGCTGACCCACTTCGGTTAGCTCTGCCTGAACCGCAGTCTCTTGCTCCTGCCAAACCTCTAGGCGCTCTTGCGCCTCCTCTTTACGCAGGTCGGCGTTCTCAAACCGGGTTTCGTGGACGACCCACTCATACTCCACCGCGTTCTTCAGGTTGCGACTGATTCCGCGACAGAGCTCTTGAACCTTCTCTAACTCCTCTATGCGATCAGCAACCTCTTTGGTCTTCGCCTCCATCGCTCGGTACTCGTCCAGCGATTTACGGAAAGCGCCGACATGAACCACATTCTCATCAAGGACGAACTCACGCACAAAGCGAGTTGGGCTGTCGATAGGTACAAACTTCAGCGCGTTCTTGAAGTTCTTGATGAACTTGTCGTCATCGTTTGGCATTGCAGCGTCATGACTGAGATGGGTGACCAGTTCACGAATGTAACGGCTGGCACGCTTCTCCAGAATCATATCTGGACACTGTTTCAACAGCGAATCACGCACCTCTGGCCAAGGACGTGGCATACGTCCATTGCCCTGCTTAACCGTAAAGTCATCTAGCGATACGGAGAAGTCTGGCAGTATAAAGCGCGCTAGAATCTCCTCCTCCGCGCTCGCTGTAGAGGCGCTAATTGCGATACCGACACAGCTCTCTTTAGCGGTCTCCGTATCGAAGAAGCTCATCGCCAAATAGGTGATAGAGTCCTCGCGCGCGCTTGCCGCTTTTCCACCGTCATCGAGATAACCGAGGCAGTAGGTGCGCAGCGAGCGCTCTGACTTCTCACCCGCCGATGCGTTAAAGCTGAGGTGGCGCTTATGACCGCCCATCAGCACGGTCTGCATCGCATCTAGCAGCGAAGACTTACCTGAGCCGTTGGGTCCTACAATCGCGACACTGCCTTTGATTGGTATCTCCTGGGCACCCAGAACATACCAGTTCACCATTACAAGGCGATTAAGCTGTTTCATCGTTAGCCTCCTCTGCTACCACATCTTCCGTCGCAGAGTTTGCTTGCTCTCTGTTCTCATCACTGGCTGACTCATCGGTTTGCTCATCCGTCTCTTCAGAGTGGAGTTCCAGATCTTTGCTGTCGGTGTCGCACAGCGCCTCCAACTGCCCAATGTAGTCATCCACAACAACTTGGCGGATGGTTGGGTAGATGCTCAGCGGCACGTTCTTTGGGTCAGTCTCATCTGGGCGACCGCGATCAATAAGGCCGTGACGCGACATCAGCGCTAAGATCTCTTTAAGTCGCGTTTCGTTCGGTATCTCTTTACCGGTCAGGCTTGCATATAGACTCAGCAAATCGTCGCTGCTGGTGTAGGCAAGACCACTCTCAATCTCGAAGCTTTCCAGCTTCTGCTCGTAAATCTGTCGTACGCAAAGGAGCAGCAGCGACTCATCCAATTTGAGGCGCAAAACACGCTCCTCAGCCTGCGGAATAATACCGAGATAGGCCTCATCGGGCTGATAGACCAGAGTCCAGCCGATCGCCGCAAACAGGTTGCGGAAGTAGTCGATATTGTTTGACACCAGAAAGTAGAGGTCGCGCTGCGAAGCCTTATCGGCGTAGACGAACTGGTGGGTCAAAATTTGGTTTGCCGCGCGCACGAAGTCCTCTTCGGTCTTCTTTTCATTGCGCTCAAGTACTTTTCGTAGATCACCAAGCATCAGGCTTTCCTGTGTATTGTAAAGCCACGGCACTCAACCATTTCGGAGACGCACACATAGCTGTCATCAAACTCAATCTGGAAGCGCTCAGCAGTTTTGCGAGCTTTCTTACCCAGGGAATTAAGGTGGCGGACATAGCTGAAGCAGATATAGTCCTCAATCGTTTCGATCTCAAAGTCAGTAGCAGCGACCTGCTTCTGCCCCGCATCAAAGTGGCGCTCAAGGTAGGCCTCGATGCGATCTACCTTTACTTCACGACGCGCTTTCCACTCTTTGAATAGCTCGCGCTGACGCAGTACACGTGGGTCAATCTGCTGCTGGGTAATTACCCGCGGCTCAGTAGCCACACGGCGACGAATCGGCGAGCGCACACTTGAGGGCGAGATGAAGCCGTACTCATCCATAGATCGCGGTGCCGGAATTTCACGCCCGTCCTTCTGCCCCAGTTTGGTAATGAGACGCGAGATACGTGACGCCATACCCGGTGTGGTTTTGTCCATGTAGCGCACGGTGTCTGCTACACGTTTCTCCAACTGGTAGCGGAAGTCGTCGAT
>JABXHP010000010.1 GCA_013373575.1 Oceanospirillaceae bacterium
ACGAACGATAGGTTATTGTTGTGACCGGCGTTTTCGTAGGTGTAGAACTTCAACTGTCCGATGGCTGACCAAACCGAATCTGATACCTGAACGGGTTTGTCGTAGAGCAGTGACTCTGGATATTTATCTGCGGGTGTCTCAGCTGAAGCGACTGTTGCTGCTGTTGATAGCAGCGCGGCTAGTAGTGTCAATTTGGTTTTATTCATGTAGATCACCCCATGGGTAGCTCTGGATCGTCTAAGCTCAAGAGTATTAGAGATTCTTCGAGCTGGGCAAGCTGCCGTGCTAAATATTTAGCTATATGAGGCCGGTTTTATAAAAGAAAACCTAGATATCAATATGTTGAAGTCGAAAATAAAAGTTCTACCACTACTTCTGATCTGCACCGCTTTGACCCTTACAGGGTGTAAGCAGGTGGCGCTGATCACTGCAAGTGATTCAACTCGCGAGCTTGCATCAGCAGCAGATGACGGTGATGCAAAAGCGGCTTATGCGGTGGGTATGCGGTATACCCAGGGGATGGGGGAGGTCCAGAATTATGCGCTTGGACTGGAGTACTTTGAGACGGCTGCGAAGCTAGGGCTCATAGAGGCTCAGTACATGCTTGGGATGGGGCATTATCTCGGGCGGGGAGCTACTGTAGATTATCTTGAAGCTCGCCGGTGGCTTTCTGCTGCTGCCGATCAGGGGCACACTCCCGCGATGCAGACGCTGGGGGAGATTTACTACAACGGCTATGGCGTAACACGCGCTCCGATACTCGGTATTTACTGGAGCCTGCAGGCTGCCGAAGCCGATGATGCGCAAGCTCAGTATTTGGTGGGTATCAGCTACCTTACGGGTCTGGGTAGCAACAAGGTTCGCAGTGTCGGAGAGGAGTGGCTAATGCGCTCGGCGCAAGGTGGTGATATGCGTGCCCGGACGCTGCTCGACACACTCAACCTTAAGCGTCGTGGCGCTACACGCTTTAGACAACATGATGCTAATTACCATCAGACGCGCTACATCCAGCTGCGCCTGCAAGGGCTGGGTCACAACCCTGGCACCATTGATGGACTCTGGGGCGGCGCAACTGCAAGCGCCGTAAAAGCCCAATTCGGCCGCACCCTAGACCCCGCCGCCGCCTTCCAAGCGCTCCTTCAAGTCCCCGAGTAGTCCTAGTGGAGCGCAGCTCTGCCGCGCGATCCGGAAAATATCGTTGGCAGAGACAGGAACGGAGTTCTCAATTGCCGCACATATGCCGCTGTTCGAACGATCCCGAAGAAGTCGTGACACTCACATTTCGGTCACGAAGGCTATGCGATCATTCCTACAAACTATCTAGGCGCCTGAATCGGGCTCTGTGGGAAGCTCTGCCCCCACATCCCTGTAGGCAGATTCGATATCCAATAGCTCGTTAACAGCATCCATCACCTCAGGAGAGAGCGTTTTATTAGCGGCTGCTTCGAGCGTTGTTAACTCAAGATAAGCTTGTCCCTCGGTCTGTTCTTCAAGTAAATCTAAATTACTTTCAGCAACAGCTATTCTACCATTATCACCATCGTACGCCGCTATATCATCCTCCGTAGATGCAATGTCTTGGGTAAGAGTTGAAATTTGCCGGCTGTACTCTGCTTCGATGGTCGTTAGGAGTTGATCAGGCTCTACATTTGCCAATTCGAGCTCGGTAGCAAGGTTCAGTAGAGCCTCGTTACTAAGCTCAGACAGACCTGCTCGATCGTTTTCAATTTGTTCAAGTGTCGCCTTTTGCGCCGTCAATGTTTCCAAAAGCGCCGCTCTCTCTGCTTCCAGGGTAGTGAGATTCTCGGAAGCGGCATCGTATTCGGTCTTAAGCGCGCTCCCGTCTTCAACCGCAGCCTTGTAAGCTGCTATCAGCCCAACCCGAGAGTTGGCGGAGGCATTTGCTAAGGCATTATCTGAGGCGTGGGCTGCATTCAAGGCCCCAAGGGCGCTGGATATCGAACCAGGATTGTTGCCAAGGCTCTTTCCTTCTTCACCCCAGTGACCACCGGAACCATAACCTTTTTGCCTGTCTGAACTGGCGGCACCGAAATCTCCAACTTTGCCTGAGTTGCCGTTACCGCCGCTACTTTTAGCGTTCCCGTTCCCGTTGCTGTTTCCGCTAGAGCTACTGCCTCCGTTGCTACCGCTGTTACCACCCCCATTTCCGCCACCGCTGTTACCACCACTGTTACCACCCTTGGCATGCGCAGAGGTTGATAGGTCGAGGGAGGTATTAGCACCAATAATGGCAGGCCCCAGGGTGAGTGCTGAGGCTACGAAAAGGCTTAGATAGAGACGCTGAAACTGCATATAGGCACGCTCGTATTTTGTAAATTTGTAGGAGTAATAATAGCAGTTTGAACCTGTGTTTCTCTGAAAACGGTTCACGTCACTGTTTGCTGGTGACAGTGGCGACACTTCGGCTTTCTGGGCACGAAATCGCCGCTGCCAATGAGATCAGAAACCGGTCGATACCGACGTATGTGGGGGTCACGACCCCTTTGGGATCATTCTTACTTCGCCTGATCCGCTCTATTCGAAGTAGAGGGTCCTACGAGAGTTAGCCCAGCGTTATGGGCAGGGCGGTTTTGACAACCACCTGGCGCATGACGAAGCTTGAGTGAACGCCGCTAACACCCTCAATACGAGTTATTTTGTCCAGCAGTAGACGTTGGTAGTCGTCCATGTCGTTAACGATTACCTTAAGCTGATAATCGGCATCTTGCCCTGTGATTAGGAGGCACTCGAGCACTTCGGGTAGATTGCTTACGATGCGGTCGAAGTTGGCGAAGCGCTCCGGGGTGTGGCGATCCATAGAGATTAAGATGATCGCCATGAGCTTATATCCCAGCTTGCGCGCATCGACGATAGCCCGATAGTCAGTAATCAAACCGCTCTCTTCAAGCGCTTTGACACGCCGGAGGCAGGGAGAGGGGGAGAGTCCAACTCGATCTGCGAGCTCTTGGTTAGATATACGTCCCTCTTGCTGAAGAATCTCTAAAATTTTTCGATCATAGCGGTCCATATCGCCATACCTCATCAGGTCGAAATAAAATGCTAATAAATCTTTTTTTTTGGCAATAAACTATAATATTTATCGAAAGATAGCGCAAACTTCGCAATCTTCTGTCTCTCTATCCGAGTAAACTGTGACACATTGATTAGCTATTTTTTGTATATGAGGCACCTATGTTTAACCACACGCGTTACCGTCCTGCTGTGCAGATCAATATTCCCGATCGCACTTGGCCAAACAAACAGATCACTAAAGCTCCCATTTGGGCGTCGGTGGATCTGCGTGACGGCAACCAGGCACTGCTGGAACCTATGAATGTGCACCAGAAGCAGCGTTTGTGGAAACTGCTGGTTAAACTTGGTCTTAAGCAGATAGAGGTCGGTTTTCCTTCGGCCAGCCAGCCCGATTACGACTTCATTCGCTGGTTGATTGAAGAGGATCAGATTCCTGAAGACGTTACGGTTCAGGTGCTGGTTCAGGCGCGCAAGGAGCTTATTGATCGCACCTATGAGTCGCTCAAGGGTGTGAAGCGCGCTGTCGTACACGTCTACAACTCAACCAGCACAATCCAGCGCGAACGCGTTTTTCGCCAAGATCGTGAAGGTATAAAAGCGATCGCTGTGCAGGGTGCGAAGTGGGTGATGGAAGGTGCGCAGGCCTACCCAGATGTTGACTGGACCTTCCAGTACTCGCCTGAAAGCTTCACCGGAACGGAGATCGATTACTCAGTAGAGGTGTGTGACGCGGTAATGGATGTGTGGCAGCCGACGTCCGATAAACCCTGTATTTTGAACCTGCCTTCGACAGTTGAGGAGTCTACACCTAACATCTTCGCTGATCAGATTGAGTACTTCTGCCGTCACCTGAAAAACCGTGCAGGCGCTATCGTCTCTGTACACACCCACAACGACCGCGGCTGCGCTGTGGCTGCCGGTGAACTGGCGCTGCT
>JABXHP010000060.1 GCA_013373575.1 Oceanospirillaceae bacterium
CTACCAGCGACATTATTTTCATAGTACTTCAATGGCTGTTCTACACTCTCGCCAACCGCTTTAAGACCAGCGAAATGAAGAACCGCGTCAAAGTCATTCTCATCAAATAGGCGGACTAAAAGTGCTCGATCTCGAATGTCTCCCTGAACAAATACCGGCGCCCGACCGCAAATTTTCTCTACACGATTCAATGACTCGGGCGAACTGTTGCTGAGGTTATCGAGCACGACAACATCATGCCCAGCTTCAAGCAATACAACACAGGTTTGGGAACCGATGTAACCACAACCGCCAGTAACCAATATTCGCATGTACTTTCCCATTTACCTAACAAACTAGCGCCGCATATATTTCGCTACTCCCAGCATGACGCGCCCTTGACTTGTCGACGACGTGAAGGAGAACAAAAGAAATCAACTCGGAAATGGAGTTCAAAATTCCTAACATTCAGTGGTATTTAAACGATACAACCAAATAGAAAGCGGAATTCAACGCCAAACCAAAAACGCGCCCACTGATTACAGAAGTTGACCCACTTTACGAAAGTTTTTCGCTAGGAGGCTGAGTATACCCCCAACGTTAGACCTGCGCAGCGCATCGAGGTCTTCGCGTGACTTGCGAATAATGTTACTCAACGAACGATTACTAGCGCCGCCAGTTCTCATTTTTACAAGAACCTCAGGGATATAAACCGAAACCAGATCTGGAGTGCTAAACAGCTTGAGAATAGAATCATAATCAGCAGCAATATGATACTTTGTATCGAACCCACCAATACGATCGTATAAATCTCGTCTAATATAAAGCGTAGGATGTGGTGGCATCCAGCCTCTCTTCAACTTTGCCCTTGTAAAAAGACCTGCTTTCCAGTGCCGGAAGACCTTATCGGTGTTGTCCTTTGAAACGTACTCTAGATCGCCGTAGACAGCCTGAACAGTAGGATCATCAAAGGCCCCTGCTATCTTGGAGACCACATCATTTGTAGGATAGAAGTCGTCTGCATGGAGAAATCCAATAACATCTCCCGTCGCTAACCGAATACCCTTGTTTAAAGCATCATAAATACCATTATCAGACTCGGATTTTACAATCTTATTCCTCACCGAAAAAGCGCGGATCAAAGATAAAGTGTTATCCGTTGATAACCCATCTACAAAAACATGCTCAATATTCGGATAGGACTGAGTGTTTACGGATTCTATCGTATTCCTGATCGTATCGACATTATTGAAGCACGCAGTAACTATCGATACTTTTGTCGATTTAACTTGATCATTTTCTAATTCAGTCACTGCCTAATCCCTTCGACATTTTGGAATACCACTGATAAGTACTGCCCAGACCAGCCCTTAAGCTGGTTGAATACTTCCAGCCAATTGACGCGAGACGATTTACAGACATGAGCTTCCGGGGAGTACCATCCTGCTTAGAGCCATCAGACACTAAACGACCTTGAGAACCTACTACCCCCGCCATAGTTTCCGCTAATTCTATTAGCGTACATTCCTCGCCGGTACCAACATTAAGGTGGGAAAGTATTGGTTCTGTATTAGCGCTATAAATATCTCAGCCGATCTTCACCGCAAATACACTCGCTGCCGCCATATCATCGACATGTAAAAACTCTCTCATCGGTTTGCCGGCGCCCCGAACAACAACTTCCGGCGCATTGGCAAGTTTAGCATCATGAAACCGACGCATCATCGCTGGGATAACATGGATGTTCTCTGGATGTAAAGTAAGCAATGAGATGGACTCCTCCTCACCTAACCCGCACCTACGTGCCAAAATGACAAATGAATAGGCAACGACCGTAAAGATGAGGAGAAGTACAGATGAATATTATTCGCGTCGGAGTTGATATCGCCAAGTCAGTGTTCCATATCCATGGCGTTGACCGCCACGGCCAGATCCAATGGCAAGGTAAATATTCTCGAAGTAAGTGGCTTGATGCCATATGCCGGAAAGTGCCGACAGGTACTGAGATCGGTATGGAGGCGTGTGCTTCATCTCACCACTGGGCCCGGGAGCTCCAAAACCGAGGCTATTACGTCCGGCTTATCGCAGCCCAGTTTGTAAAACCCTACTGTAATCCCCGCATTTTTAACGGGAGGTTTTTGTAGAGCTTAGGCTGCCTTCAACAGCCACCTAGGTGGCACGCCGCCAATGGCTGTATTTGGTCTTTCATTGTTGTACTTCCAAAGCCACTGCGTGGCAAGTAACTGGGCATGCTCAACAGATTCAAATTGATGCAGGTCGAGCCATTCATGTCTCGCTGTAAGATTGAACCGTTCGGTATATGCGTTCTGTGTAGGCTTACCAGGCTGGATATACAGCATCGTTATCTGGTTCTCTGTAGCCCAGTTAATCAGAGGTCCAGAAAGCAATTCCGGACCGTTATCGCATCTTATCGCTGCAGGCTTACCTCGCCATTCATACTTGTTCCAGTGACCGAATAACACGACCACTTGGCATTGAGAGATCGACATCAATCGCAAGCCCCTCTCGGTTATATTCATCCAGCACATTGAAGGATCGGAGTTTTCGGCCATCCATCAACGCATCGCTCATGAAGTCCACTGACAAGACCTGGTTCGGTGCTGTCGGAACGCTGAGAGGATCAGGCCGATCTCGATGTAAACGCTGACGCGGCTTAATACGCAGATTGAGCTCCAGCTCCCTGTATATCCGGTAAACGCGGTTGTGGTTCCATGTGTAGCCCTTCACGTTACGCAGGTAGAGATAGCAGAGACCGAAGCCCCATCTCTTATTGGCCTCCGTCAAACGTAACAACCAATCGGCGACCAGAGCGTTCTCAGTCGATAGTTTGCTTTGATATCGGTAACAAGTCTCACTGATACCCATACCCCGGCAAGCAATCCTTATGGACACACCGTGCTTCTGAACCGCAGCATTGGCCATCTCTCTTCGTTGAGATGGCTTTATAACTTTCCCTCTAGAGCTTCCATGCGGATCTCAGCGATGATGCGATCTTCAGCGTACATCTTCTTAAGCCGTGCATTCTCCGCTTCGAGCTCTTTGAGACGCTTCATCATCGATGCATCCATGCCGCCGTACTTAGCACGCAATTGGTATATAGCGGCAGTGCTGACGTTGTGCTCACGGGCAAGTTCCGGGATTGATACGCCCACTTAGTGCTGTTTCAAAATCGCCATAATCTGGCTTTCAGTAAAACGTGACTTCTACACAGATCGTTCCTGATTCTCTGATCGTAAAACGCTCTACTTAAAACCCCAATTATTTTTCGGGGGATTACACCTTGCTCACGGCAGATTTCGCTCACCTTGCGACCCGCCTCAGCCTCTTTAAGCAGGGTGACAATTTTGCTCTCGCTGAATTTCGATTTTCTCATCGGATTTCCTCCATCGGTTTATGAGGGCAGAAATCTCAAGTTATGACTTGTGCAATTTTAGGGTAAGTCTACGGTACAAGCATTAAAATACAAATCACCGAAACAACCAAGGATATACGATTATAACAACAAAGGATGTCCCCTCAAACCAAAACGCAGTAAGCACCTTATTTTTAGATCTGAAGGTTTAAATGAAACTGCGATCATGAAAGGGCTTTAACAAGACTTAAATGTAAGGCTTCGGCACATCTTTCGAAAGTGAAATTTTCAGCAAGCAATCTACTGTTTCTCTGGAGTTCACTAATATCAGCTCTACTGATCAGAGTATGAATCTTCGAAATGGAGATATCATCGACCAGTATTGAGTTTGTGCTATCGAAACCTAAATCTTGATAACAACGATGATTTTCTCCAATAAGTATCGAACCCGATCCAATCCCCTGAAATGTGCGTGCAGGAGCAAAATTCAAAGACCCCAAGTCAGATACGAAAAAGTCGTAAGCCTGCAGAAGTGATTTCTCGTTGATATTTTCATCTCTGTACACCCCCCCCTCAGGAAAAAAACTTTCAAAGCAGTCAATCTCCAGCTTGTACGCACGAAACCATGCTCTCAACTCGTGAGAGAACAAACGATCATTAAAAAAGTTACCATATGCTCTGAGGTCATCAGAAAACAATCTGCCAGCTATTGGGGCAATTGCACCTAAGCCAACGATAGAGCGGCGACGCTCAATGCTGGCATCGATATTGTATATATTTGAATTGAAACCAAAATAAAAAGGCAAGACTCGGCCAATGAACGAGCTATAATATGCTCTAAAAAAATCACAATACTTATCATGATATCCGTGCCCAATAAGGAAATCCACCCTATTAGATTTAAGCAGCTCTGAAATAGCATCTGGATAAAAATTATAATCATGTAATGCAACCGCCTTCGGTACCTTTATCTCCTCAAACGAAAAGCCCCGGTTGTAAATCGGTCCATTAAACCATAACGCAACGTCACATGTCTCATTAACCAAAGAAGAAGAAAATATGATCTTCTTCGTTGAAATAAGTCTGATAACTACTCGAGGAAAACGAGCTGCATATTTGATAAATTTATTACGATCAGAAAAATAAATGATATCGGCGTATTTTTCAAGGAAAACCGACCTTGCGCCTAAATAGGACGACCTATCAGTTGCATTAAACCAGTATGGATCAACAATACAAACCTTCATACCTCAAGCCTATAAATCGCCTTGTAGAGATCCATAATTCGATCTTGAGAGCAAATCTTTAAAACATTTTCCCTAGCTAATACACCATCTTTATCCAAATCCTCCAAATTACTACAGAGTCTAACGAGGCTCTGAGCCAATTCACTAGGTGTCCTATTCGAAACAACATACCTCTCACCCCTCGCTACAATCTCCTCAACAGCATGTCCCGAAAAACAAACTACAGGTATTTTACAAAGCATCATCTCTGCCGCCAATAGCCCGAAAGATTCAGAGTAGGATGGAATCACTCCTAGCTGGCAACCACTGAATAAGCCTTTGAGTTGGTAGTCGTCCAAAATACCATGTAATTGTACCCTTACTGGAAACCGAGACACATTAAAATCATTTGTGTTACCGAAAATATGGACAACAATATTTCTGGCTGCGACAGGGCTATACCTGGAAATCTCACTTAACGCAGCCAGAAAAATATCTAGCCCCTTCACAGGATCCAAGTCGAAATTCGAACCTCCACAAACTATGTTGATGTGCTTTGAAGGGCGGTGACCTGGATTCAGACTGTAAAAAGGCTCACGTACTAAATTTGGCACAACAGAGAATTTGAAATCTTTGAAAAAATGATCGTTTTTAAACTGCCGAACGATAAATTTACTCGGCGCTATGAACATACAACGCCCCCTCATCTGATTCAAAATCGCTCTTTTTCTCCGCTTAATAAACCTATCAACAGCCAACAGTCTTGCTGTACCGTTTACCTCAACATGACAAATCCCATTTAGAAGCCAAGAATCGTGGAGAGTAAAAATAACTTTACAGGGAAGCGTCGCCAAATAACTAATACTAACGGTCTCATTACCGACCCAGTGAACGTGTAAAATATCATCCGACGTAAGTCTTTTTAAATTATCTTTGAGAATCGGATCAGTAAACCAATTAAGAGACAATTTGCTCCGCGATCCCAAACAGGAAAGAAGAATATAAACAACTACTCGTAAGATAAAGTGAATAAGAGATCTAACTTTAAGATGTAAACCTGAGTGCGCGGGCTGTTCACCACGCCTTGATGCGTAATAAGCTAACTCATCCGAATCTAAATCGCGAGAAAACAACCGAACAAGCTCAGATGCTGCCTTGCCAGCGCCGCCTTTGATTTTCGAATAGGTGATATGGTAAATCATAGATATTACAACTGAGCGTAGGCGTAGACTTGATTCTTATCTCTAATCGACCAGTTTATTTTTCTTATATTTCGGGCATAGTCGGTATATCTTTCTCCAACGGCTACACACGCCTTGCTTATCGATACATAAGATGTATCATCGCATACGATACCGGTTTTCATTTCAGCAACCAAATCTTGCGAGCAGCCAACCGAAGGAGAAACGATAACCGGCAACCCAAATCGAAGCGCCTCCTCAACGACCAGCCCCCAAGGCTCCGATAGCGATGGCAAAACAAAAACATCATTACAGTTGAACACTTGATCTATATTATCTCGTCGGAATACTCCTATGATTTCTACGTTTTCAGGTAGCGGGCCGACCCACTCGCTTCTGCAAAACCCTGCTAACGTTAGCTTGAAATCAGGAAGCAATTTAAAAGCTTCTATCAATGCCATCAGATTTTTCTCTGGAGAATTCCTTCCAACGTACAAAAATCTCCCAGCGAACTCAATTTTTCCTGGAAACCTCGTGTAACCGATATCGTTAAATGGCAAACCTACCCCGCCTGTAACCACGGTGCGTCCTAAGAAGCCAAGTTTATCAACAAGCTCCAAATGGGGCTGACCAGACGCTAAGACCAGATCAATAAGACCAAGAAACTTTGCTTTCATAACACCTTTCAAGCCCCGATCAGAGCTTTCATAAAAGCTTGATTCCAGAGCGAGTCCGACTTTTCCAGAGCCAATGAGTGCGACAACCCAGTATTCGATACGATCCCAGCCACTTACTATTATCGGTGTGCCAGTGAAAGAACGAAGAATTTTGAAGGTCCGAAATATACTGCCTATAGAAGCCCCGGATTCGAGCTTAAGATCCGATAAATTTAGAACATCAAAGCCCTCACCGGCTGACTCTACAAAATCTAAACCACGAATAGATGAACATCCGTTTAGCGTGACAACCAGCAACCTTCCCCGAATTCTGGATACCTCAGAAAACAGCCTACGCTTGTAAAAGCTTAAGATAGGCGTAAAGATGATAAGATCGTAATTAATCAAGATGAACTCACTCTTTTGTGTAATGACGTTATAAAATAAGCAAAAACGTATATGCAAAAAATCGAGACCAATCCATGTAAAAACATAATATCTACCGATAACGACTCAAGAGCCACGTATGCGAAATTGTTCGTGTAAGGATGGGTGGTAAAAACAATAATGGAGCCTCGAGAAAACACCTCTAAAACACTACCCTGACCAATGAGACCCGAGCTAAAATAAACCAAAATACCAAATAAAAAGCAACACCAAATTAGACTAACAAGAGGATAATCTGACTTCACGTTTCCTATATCTAAATGAAGGTACGAATGGAAGTCACCATACGCAGTGTAAAGCATAAAGAAAAGAAAAATTAGAATTATAGAACTACGTAAACTATATCGCGACACCGCTAACAAGCGCGCACGTACGCGTCTAAATAACAAACTTTCATAGAACAAAACCCCAAGAAAATAATATGGAATCGAGACTAGAGCTATATCTAAGCCAAAATAAAAACTATCGAAGCTATATAAACCACCTAGGCCGGAAATTAGCAATATAACGGATACAAAAAGCTCAGTCCGCCTTGTACGCACTAACGATACCAAGATCACTAAAAGAGAATACGACCAGATCAATGCGAAAAAATACCATAATACAAAGTGGTATCCGTTTGCATTACTAGGCTGAGGGTGGAGAAAATAATATAGAACCTCTGCAAAACCAATGCTATCTCTATTAAGAACGACGTTCTTCGCTTGAGTTGCAATAACTGAAAGTGCTAAGAATACAAACAAATACACCAAATATTTTAAGGTGCCCTTCCTGAACTGGGCAACAATGCTTGTCTGTTTAGATATAGATTTTGCTGCCAGAAATCCAGAGATCGTTAATACGATAGGCATATGAAAACTGAACACGAATCCCGAGAAGGGACTATTTGTATGCGCAAAAACCACCAAAATGAGCGCGAGCGCCTTTAACTTGTCAGTATTGTTATACACGGCCTAAAGCTCTCAGCTTTCGCAGCCTATATGCTAAGCGGGACTTAGCATAGATTAGATACAGTATTGTTCGGGGTGCGACCCTATGGGCTAGACGTATCCTTAGATATTCCTTCAACACTTCTTCCGTTACGTCAAAGCCCACTCCACCCAAAAACCAGCGGGCAACTACCTGATCAACTGTAATAACCAAAGGAAAGTCGCTGTAGGCCCGCAGCAACAACTCGTAATCCATAGCGAAACGGCATGTCTCATCGAACCCACCCCACTGCTGAAAAAATAAGGTTGAGGTCAATAGCCCTTGGTGGGGGAGCGACATTCTCCAAATTAATGACTTTTTAGTAAAATTGGCTTCAAATTTGGTTATCTTCCCGCTTCCATCGATGTCTACTACCTCTACTCTGCCACAAATGAGCATGTCTCGTTTGTAATCGAATGGCGCTGTTACCCTTTCCAAGACTAAGCTATCTACTAATTCATCTCCAGCACCAATGAAATACACATACCCTGGCTTACACAGACCAATCCCCTTATTGAAGGCATCGGCTATTCCACGGTCTGGCTCAGAGACAAAGTAATCTACGCAGTTACCATACGAAGCGATAACATCACTAGTATTATCTGAAGATCCACCATCGATAACTATAGTATTATAACAGTGGGGAGGGATTTTATCTTTCCCAAATATACTGACGAGGGTTTTTTCTAATAAACCTGCAGCATTAAGAGTTGCTATAATTATATTTACCATGCGGTTCCATTTTAATCATCAATAACCTAATTAATAACATCATTATCAAACTATACGCCAAAGAATAAATATAGGGTTTGACAAAAAAAACAATTAGCAATCCTATAACAATATATCTTAACCTTTTAACTATACTGGCTTTGTATAAGAAAAATAAAATTAGAGCATAGTACGGCAGCGAAAAAATAATGCCGCCGGCCGCTTGCAACGTTAGGGGATTAGCGCCGTAGCTGCCATACGCATCTACGCAGATCTCTGATTTCACCATACACTCTTTCATAGTTCCAAAAAGCAGATTTCCATTTTTGACTATATTGAGTGAGTTGTGTATTAAATCGTTACGGTTATTACCTTTAAAAGATCCGTCCACAATTTCGAAACGTTCAACTAACAATGAGCTATAATTATAAGCTCCCGGAATAATCAGCGTAAGAATAGCAACGCCCAGTAAAAATTTCGCTAGATATCCCAACCCAGACTGAAAAAGGTAAAGTAAATAAAATAGGAAATATGCAACACTGAGTGTTGAGAGTGCCAAAGTAGCGATGTAAATATCACTCCTACCCTGCTTTTTAATTATAACTCTAGCGGCCAATATTATGGCTAAGTAAAACGCAAAGGAACCAGGTTCATCGAATGTCCCCGCAGGCCTTATGAAACTTCCCAACCACCAATTTGTCATCGTACCCGGAAATAAGTACGCACTACGACCGTCAGGATTTGAGATAACTAAAAGCGCATCACCGCCACTCAAAACATATATTTGTGCAATTATTCCAAATATCGCCATCAACGATAGCCCGTAATAAGAATTATTTACGATCTTTATACAACCTTCTTTGGAAAGTAACCCAACGAGTAGAATAGATGAAATTAAGTACTTGCCCCATATAGCAATTTCGCTATCCTGCCAATAAACCGACTCAATCAAGAGCGTAATTACTAGAAAAACCGATAGAAGCAGATACTTACTGTTGATAGAATTTCGAGCAATTAAAACTGTGCAGACTGTCAGGCCGAAAAAAACCATATACAATTGCGGTGACGAAAAATCGGTATAATAACTAAATATCGGAGAAGCTGGAATAATAGCGGCACTTACAAAGAAAAATGGATATATATTCCTAGGCGATACTTTCATAAAGTTCTCTATAGTTTCTACTCACCACCTCACTCGAATACTTCTCGCATACTATCTCTGAAAGGTTTTTCCGCCACGCTATCGCGGATTGCGGAGAGCTCGTGTTCTCAAGACATTTTACTATCGCTCTCGCGAATTTCTTGCAGTCGAACGGGTCCACTACAGCGCCGTACCCGATTGGAATGAGATCACCAACTCCGCCGACATCAAAAGCGATGGTAGGTGTACCTGAAATACCCGCTTCCAACACCGTATTAGGTAGATTATCTAGTCGACTAGTCATAAGGAAAAGATTCGCACTACGATAGATTTCACCGAGCTCAACCTCACTTTCTATTAAGCCGTGTTCAACAACATCATATCCCAAATTAAAAACTTCATTGGACGAACCACCGCCAAATATATGCAGTTCGACTTGTGTCTTATCGATCAATTTAGAAAGTTCTCTAAGAATTTCGGGAATAAAGTCGAAACCTTTGCGCGGATCAGAACCTCCCCCGGTCGCACCAAATAAGAGACGAACCTTTCTATAACCGTGCGCATTGAAAGAGTCTATTCGAAAATTGGGGAATGAGCCGTACGTATTATGTAAACAGATAAAGTTCACGCCGCAGTGGTTTTTTACTGCCTTTCTAGCTGATCTAGTTATCCAATTGCTCGGCCCTACTATCACTGGACGTTTTGGAGCATTTAAGAACAGCTTTTCCTTATTCTGTTCCACAATATAAATTAAACGTTTTGTGAGGTACTTCTGTATGAAATTTTGGCGACTTGAATGGTCGACAAACGTCGTATAATTGAAAATCCCGTTGTAAAGCCACTCGTCGTGCATTGTCCACACTATCGAGCACCGGTTGTCCACCAACTCATCAATTGATGCCATTTCACCGTGAGGCCAGTGTATATTAATAATATCCGGGTCTAATAGACGGATATGTCTCCCTACGCCTGTTTTTGCAAGGTTGAAGGATACTGTATCGGTGCTTGGTATACCTAATAAAGCCTTAATAAGCACCGCAAAACGACGAAAGAGCTTTACTTTAAAACGCGTTAATTTGGACAACTCTACGACTGAGTCCTCGCAAGTTGTTTTATTAACAACAAGCATAGTGCTTTTAATACCGGATGCAATAAGTGAGGTATGTAACCTCATAGCCGCCACGGATGCGCCTCCGATAGAATCGCTATAGGCTATATGTAATACTTTCATATCTGAAGGAACTGCTCCTTAAAAAGCTTTATCTCTCGTGTGTGAATCTTAATATCAGTTGCCATATCCCTATTGATAAAATCTAACAACATGTCTGACTCCTTCCGGTCTATCACGTGAAACCCGAACTTTGCCTTTTCCTTTGCTCTGTTATCTATTGCTATAATTGTCGAGCGTGCACCGTTCTGGAGTGCACGAATTCCAGCATGCAACCTGGTACCGACATATTCCACTTCGCCGCTCCGAAAAACGTTGTCAAACGACTTTAATTTCGAATCGAGAATATTGATGGGCTTTCGTGAATCAATTTGACTCATCAGTTCTGCGAGATACGTTTGATCGCCACTCCCTTGCGGCCAAAAATAAATATCTTCATAGCTTTGCAAAAGGACAGTTACCAGACGTAAATCTTGGCTGAAACTGGGAAGGTAATCCGTCAGCGTAAATACAACTCCCTTTCCCTTGGTACACGGTATACGTTTACATTGATCGGGATCTAGAGCCCACATAGTAGGGCAACCGGTGTTTACAACGTTTTCGATGCCTATTTTTAAAAGCATCTCTTTAGTGTAATCATCCCGAACAGAATGCGTATACGTATCAGAGAATAACCGCCTGTAGACTTTAGATGTAAGCCAATCAGGCTTAGACTGGTACTGCCACCACCCGACCCCAACTAACACTGCCTGATTAATTGTCATGATATCAGCAATTCCGAACTTCCACTGACGGTAACTAAGGACGTGTGAGGAAAGCAGATTACTGCCGCCAACGAAAATTCTAGAGGACTCTTTTAGCAGCCTTCGGCCCTCTTGGCCAATTTGATCGTGTGTCGGTAGGCCAACAATCTGCCCCGGCAATGAGTCCAAGAAATTCCTGTAGACTGAATCCATTATGATTTGGTCTCCGATATTTTCAGATGCAATCGAAGTATCATAAATTATCGTGATATCTTTCATATTTTTAGCGAACCATAAGCTATTTTTTTTAGAATCGAAACAAGCAATCTAGATGAAGTAAAAGCAGCGATAAGAACTGTCACCATATAGTCATCTTTAATATATAAGCTCTTAATAAATAGAGTAAGCGAGACAAAATATATGAGCCCAATCAACTCAGGACGTATATTCCCCTTGGGGTTGTGCAGAAACGAGATCAACATACCAGCGGGACCTTGACTACACTCTAAGATTACAAATATGGCAGCGCACATGTAAGCAAAATAGAAAACGTTATAGTTAGGTAATATAAAGTTACCTATAAGATAGTAAGCTGCGATACCTATGACTGAGAATAATGCTGTTATCTTAATAGACTTTTTCACAACTAATTCACTGTAACTTTCCACACCATTCATTTTAATATCTTTAAGATATTGATTTGACAACACTATCTTTGGTTGCATAAGCAAACCGACAAATGATGCTAACAATGCATAATCCGCATAATTTCTCGCATCTAGTGATACATATGAATATACAATTCGGTCCGCCATCGACCCAGCGATAGAGATCAAGATCAGTAATATAAAACCATAATTACTCGACAGGTAAATCAAAGCTTTTCTGTATTCATAAAACTTAATATAGAATCTTCTACTATCCGAAAAAAACAACAGCACAAGCACTAGAATCAACTGCAACAGCCTTATAAAACCCACCCAATAGATAAGTTCGACCGCATTTGAAACGTAATATACTACAATAAGCGTGAAAGAAGACACTATATTAAACACATAGAAAGCCATTAACTTTCCATCTACAGTCGCTACTATTTCAAGGTAGCGAGAAAATACTATCACTAGAAAGTTAATTGTAAAAAACCACCAAACATCTTCTTCAAATGGTAAATAATTTTTGAAATAAAAGAGAGCTAGGTAGGAAAAGACTACCGAAACCAAACTGAATAAGTTTACAGCATTTAATAGGTTCAGTCCGTCGTTAT
Organism: Oceanospirillaceae bacterium; assembly: GCA_013373575.1. Taxonomy (GTDB): domain Bacteria; phylum Pseudomonadota; class Gammaproteobacteria; order Pseudomonadales; family Balneatricaceae; genus Marinobacterium_E. The sequence goes on from JABXHP010000060.1 coordinate 12,859, forward strand.
TAACCAAAACCTTCATGAACAACTGATCGGTTCCCATGAAAGAAATTCTACCTGATAGATTTGCCCACATAGTTAAAACGAGGACCGTGCCGGCTAATTCTTTGGGTGCGGAAAACAGAAGAACAAGAGTCGATATCAGCGCTAATGCTTGCGAAGCGGCCGCCAATAGGCTTATCAATTTATATATTCCGTAATATAAGCACTAACTTTATCCACTATTAGAGTGTTCGGATCACTATCCCTAAATAGTTGATTTATTGAATTATTTGTCCACAAAGCTGGATCCCACCAGCCTTGCTCAATCTCTTTAAAACCCATATCGTCGAAGACGCAAATACTAGGTGTACCCGCTAACCAATGAACCAGCTCAAAGCCACCACGACCACCAATAAACAAACTACAGCTAGTCGATATAGTTAAAACATCAAGCGTACTAATACCTTGTTTGTAGCTATCAAGCAAAATTACTTTGTTTGTCAGCTCAGTCAGGTCAGGTACAACTTGATGTTCAGTAGATCCCAGAACGATGAAAGTAGGATCATATTTTTTTTGCAGAATCTTTGCAATTTCAATAATTTTCTCTGAATTTCGCCTCAAATGAATCGCTATATTAAGTTTATTATTCTTTATCGACGACGTATATTTTCTTCTAGCTGCAATCGACATATTGTCGAAATATAACACATTTTTGAGTATTCTATCTCGATATGCTTCGGGCGACAGATATCCAAAAAATTTCCGACTCATTACTTCCGGATACATCCTGTAACCATATGTATGGCTGTCAATATCTGCACCTATTATTTCGTCTGCAACATGACATGCTTCCAGCCACTCTTTGATGGGATTTACTCTGCTTCCATCGGTTTTTAGGAAATGTCTCGTTTTTCCCCAACTATAATTTTCTGGAGAGGACTCCATTAAATTATCTCTGTAGTAGACTGTTACTTTGAGATCTCTATTTTTTTCCTTGATAGCTTTTATAAACTGAACCGATAGAACAACGTCACCAAACCCACCATTCAGTGTTAAAACTAGTTTTTTTTGGTTAAGCGCTCGTTTGAAACTAATGTAGTCTAGCTGCTCTTTAATATATTTTTTAAATCTTATTAAACGACTTATCATGTATGCTCACGTAGAAATCTCTGTAGATCTTTTGGCGTACCAATTCCATGCATATCATCGGCGCGGATGACATTAACACCAACCTTCTTATGTCGTTTTATAACGTAATTATATACAGGACAGGTGTAAAACTCATTATTAACCCGATCATTCCTAACTATCATGTCGACCGCAGCGTCAACAAAATATGAACCTTTCTGAAAGTAATAGATTCCAACTGTTGCAAATTCAGAAATCACTTCCTTTTCTTTCACTTCAATTACATATCCAGAATCATCAATTTTCGCAAAAGACCATTTTGGGTCCAGATATGGATCTGAAAAGCAGAGTATTGAGCCAGCCAAATTACGTCGTTTGGCATCACCAATCATCTCCGATATTCCACCATCAATTAATTGATCTGAGTTAGCAATCAGCAATGGGATTTCGTTGTTAATCAATTCCCTAGCATGAAGTACCGTGCAGGCGGTACCCTCGGTTAATCGGTCAACTGTTATCCAAGTGACGTTGAACTGCTCACTGATGCGGTTAACAAGTTTCGGTTCCGCAAGCACATGCTCTTTTTGCGCAATTAAAATATATGTGGCTTCGTCATATTTGAGGTTTTCTAGCACCCGAAGAATCATAGGCTCGCCATTTACATCAATGAATGGTTTGGGCTTCTCGTAGCCATCCTTTACAAATCGACTGCCTTGCCCTGCCATTGGGATCAAAATGTTAATCACATTGATGTCCTTTCAAGTACTTGTCATTTTTTGCGCCTGGATACTTCACAACCACTGTAGTCGAGGCCTCTATTGCCTTGAAACGAGCATATTCACCTGGAGGAATTTCGACAATTTCACCTGCCTGATACTCGACACCTGATATTTCGACGCGGCCTGACAGAATCAGTGTCAGCTCAGTGGCTACCTTGTGAACATGTTCCGCTTCCTCAGTGCCCGCTTCGAACTTCTGAACTGCAACTTCAACATCTTGGGTTCGTATAATGGTAGGGGAAAAATCACCAACAAACCAACCGCGAGTAAAATCATCTAATCTGTATTTCTTCATTGAACTTCCAAGTAGGCCTCTATTCTCTCTATCTGGTCGTCACGCCAAGTGATTAAATCGATGCCCCTAATAGTGGAGGAATCCAAGGTAAGAATAAACTCGATCACCGAGCAATCCTCACCAACGACTATCCGTTTTGCGACAAAATTCAACTTTCCGTGCTCTTCAAATAGCTTCCCAACGAATTCGACTATAGCTGCTCTTCCAACCACTTCACCTATTTTAGGATCGTAAAGAGTAGCGCCTTCTGTTAGCAGCGATGCCACGCCGAGCACATCCTTCGAATCAAATTTTCGAATGTACAGTTTTGTATTAGCTAGTATGCGATCGCTTCCACCTCGATTTACACTTGCTTGTTCGTTAAAATCCTTAAGTTCTGATGAATCGTAGAAATTACGGTATTGATGTTTTGCTATCTTGTAACACCTTCCCTTTAAACCAGCTAAAACAAGCGCGTTAATCACTTCCGAAGTATAAAAGCGGTCCTTGTCTGAGGGTGAGGACAAAATAGTCTCCTTCGCACCTTTTACAAAATTGCCCGACGATCGAAAGTAGTACATTCCCACTAATGCATGCTTGCTAATAGGATTTTTTTCTGTTGATTCAATTACAGACTCTGTCTCATCTAATCTAACATACGACCATTTAGGATGAACTGAATCGAAGCTTATAACACCAAAGTCTGCGTTTTCTGCGCGGAAATACTGTAATGCATCTGCCACACGAAAATTGATATGATGATCATAATTTGAGATCAAGAGTTCATCTTCTCCAAATAGGTCCGACAACAAAAGCGTTGTACAAAGAGCACCTGCGGTCTCGCGAGACAAGATTCGAATATTACTTTTAAGCCCCTCTGTTGCACGCTTTATAACTTGATCTAGATGGTAATCTTTCGCATCTCTCTCATTGATCGCAACTAGAATCTCTAAATCATCGAATTCCCTAAAAGCGTCAACTGCATTTTCAAACATCGTTCGCCCGGCAACATCGACTAGAGGCTTGGGGAAAGCATGCTGCTCATCAGCAAACCAGTTTGGTCCAGTCATCGGAAATACAACCTTCATCACTTTCCTCCTAGCGCTAGAATAAAGTCTCTAATATTCCAGTAATTTACGTCCGTAACGTGGTCTACTTTAAGTACATTCCCCCCCGCACTTCGAGCAGCAGCAATACCATGAGGGTTGTCTTCTACGATTACTACCTCTGAAGGCGCTAACCCTAGTCGCTCGATCGCTTTGATATAGATAGCTGGATTTGGCTTACCAACAACCACATCCTCATTTGAGAGAATAAAGTCCAAATACTTATCCAGCTCAGCTTTTGACATCATTGCTTCTATCGTTGCTCGGATTGAATTCGAGGCAACTGCAATTGCATACCCTTCTTTGTTTAGTCGGGATAGTGCGTATTGATGAGCAAAGGTCGGTGCACACTTTTCATAAACAAGTTGCATCGTGTACTTCTGCTTGAGTTCATTAATAAAACCATGCAGGGTCTTTGGGAGCCCATCTTGTAAGGTTAACATCTGAAGTTTATCCCGGGTCGGCAATCCGTCGTATGTCACCAAATGATCGTGCCGAGAGATTTCATAACCGAACATCTTAAGAGCTCTGTTAAGCGCGGTGTAATGCCACTCTTTAGCGTCGATCAAAACACCGTCCATATCAAATATAACTGCTTTTATCAATTTACACTCCGAAATAAGATTTTGCATCTTCTGGGAAATCTGTACATAGCACTAGATCACGATCGACATAAGGCTTGATCATCGACCATAGTTGTAAATAACCTCTACCGTGAAGTTCGGGCGAGACTATGAAGGCTCGCTTACCGGAGTCGAGTATATTCTCCAGCATAGCGATAGTAAGCCATCCTTCGTTGAACTCATCAATCCACACACCCACTGAATCATTTAATAGTGCAGGCACCGGCTCGAGATCACTCATTCGAGTGAGGTAATTTAGTCCGGCTCGTTGTGTAACTAGCTGATCTGGTACTGACATATCAAATAGAACATAGTTCGTTAGGCTACTTGCTTCGATACATTCCATCACTTTGTATTGAAGACCATCAGCCTTAACGTTGAGAGCAAGAGTCCCCTTACACCCAAATTCGCTATAGAGCTCTAATAATTCTGCTAAAGACAAAGGATTATTTTTTGACAGCGGGATGTCATGTGAAATTACTACTTCACCATCTAGATCTCGTATATCTGTCTCTGTTCCGAGACCCAATTTAAACGACCTAATAAATGCTGTTTCTGTATTCTTTTCAGAGGCCGTTTTCCAATAGCCTCGATGAGATATAACTTCCATTTCGATTTTCACTATTATAAATGTTTTACCGTGGTTCGCAGCCTTATTTTATTTTCACCGCAACCCAAGTTAATGGTTAATTATTCTTCGAAAGCTAATTCAAAATCGGATTTCATGATAATTCTCTAAAAACCATTTGTATGTACCTTCTAAGCCACTCTTAAGACTAATTGCATGCCTCCAACCCAAGTTTTCAACACGATGAACATCAAGCAGTTTTCGCGGAGAGCCGTTAGGTTTGGTCGGGTCGAAAACCAACTTACCATCGTATCCCACTACAGTTGCAATAGTCTCAGCTAGCTCTCGAATGGTGCAGTCAACGCCAGTACCCACATTGATGTGGGAAAGCATCGGTTCTGTATTGGCATCATAGATTTTTCGATCGATATTGATCACAAACACACTTGCTGCCGCCAAATCGTCAACATGCAAAAACTCACGCATCGGTTTACCCGTACCCCACACAACAACTTCAGGCGCATTGGCTAATTTGGCTTCATGGAAACGTCGCATCATTGCTGGGATTACATGGCTATTATCAGGATGAAAATTGTCATTTGGGCCGTACAGATTCGTCGGCATAACGCTGCGATAATCACGCCCATACTGGCGGTTGTAGCTTTCACAGAGTTTGATACCCGCTATCTTAGCGATGGCGTAGGGCTCATTGGTAGGTTCTAGAAAACTCGTTAAAAGCGCAGATTCAGACATTGGCTGTTCAGCAAACTTTGGATAAATACAAGATGAGCCTAAAAAAAGCAGCTTTTGAACATTATTTTGATGTGCGGCGTGAATAATATTTGCTTCAATCATCAAATTTTCATAGATAAACTCGGCAGGGTATTCATTATTAGCGTGAATACCGCCCACCTTTGCAGCTGCCAAGTAAACCTGATCAATCGCTTGCTCTTTAAAGTAGCCTTGTACCTGCGATTGGTTTGTAAGATCCAAATCTTCTCGCGTTGCAGTTATGATCTCTATCGATTCATCTGTCACCAATTTGCGACATATTGCACTGCCCACCATACCTCTGTGACCCGCCACAAATACGCGTTGCTTAGACATACCTACGCCCTTCTTCCAATGTCACAGTTAGTTCATGGCCATTGGCTTTGAGGAACGCATGGCGCTGCGCTACCTTGAGATCTTCTTGCACCATCTCAGCACACATCTCCTGTACTGTTATTTCAGGCGTCCAGCCAAGTTTATTTTTTGCGTTTGCCGGGTCTCCCAACAATGTTTCCACCTCCGCTGGCCTGAAATAACGAGGATCTACCCGCACAATAACATCACCCACAGACAGGGCTGGCGCTTTATCGCCGTAGATTGTTTCAATTACACCAATCTCATCCAACCCTTCGCCCTCGAAGCGAATTGTAATTCCCAGTTCACTCGCGGACCAATGGATAAACTGACGCACGGAATATTGGACGCCGGTCGCTATTACAAAGTCTTCGGGCGACTTTTGCTGAAGCATCATCCACTGCATACGAACATAATCTTTCGCATGCCCCCAATCCCGCATTGCATCCATATTGCCCATGTAGAGACACTGCTCAAGCCCCTGGGCTATATTAGCAAGGCCACGGGTCACTTTACGTGTAACAAAGGTTTCTCCACGACGGGGTGATTCATGGTTAAACAGAATACCGTTACAGGCATACATCCCGTAGGCCTCGCGGTAATTAACCGTAATCCAGTAAGCATAAAGCTTTGCTACGGCATAGGGTGAGCGCGGGTAAAACGGCGTGGTTTCCTTCTGTGGTATCTCCTGTACGAGTCCGTACAACTCAGAGGTAGACGCTTGATAGAAGCGCGTCTTCTTATCCAGCCCCAAAAAGCGGATTGCCTCTAATAGGCGTAACGTGCCCATACCATCGACATCTGCCGTGTATTCGGGAGACTCAAACGATACCGCCACATGACTTTGGGCCCCAAGATTGTATACCTCGTCTGGCTGGACCTCTTGAAGAATACGCGTAAGGTTTGACGAATCAGTCAGATCACCGTAGTGCAGAATGAGGTTTGCATTGTCGACATGCGGGTCTTGATAGAGATGATCAATACGCTGGGTATTGAAGGAGGACGACCGACGTTTGATCCCGTGCACCTGGTAGCCTTTTTCTAACAAGAATTCTGCCAAATAAGACCCGTCTTGACCGGTTATGCCGGTTATCAACGCTTTCTTCATTGTTTGTTACATCTCTTAGTTGTTTATATTCAGCCCAGCGAAAATCTAAATTTATACTTGTAATTCTCGGCTAACTGTCGAGGTAGCCGGTCGTAATATATATCTCAAGGTTTGTATTTAGATTTAGAGTAGGGCAAGTGATTTGAAAATATAGCTTTTTACGATTATAGGTATTATCGAGTCCAGTTTTCGACACGTAGGGCGGTTACTCGGTCGAACTCCTTAGTATTATTGGTAACCAGTGTGTGGCCGAGGGATCTCGCATGGGCAGCAATCCAAAGGTCATTGTTTCCGATGGGCGTGCCCTTTAGCTCTAGCGCGCGGCGGATACCTGCGTAATGTCTTGAAACACTCGAGTGTAGTTCTTCAACCCTTATGTACTGAGACAACTCCTGCAAAATGCCTAGGGCCTTCGGCGAGTTGTTACTTTTTAGAGCACCATATTCAAGCTCAGCGTAGGTAACCACTGACATCACAGCCGACCCGATAGGAATCGTCTTAAATTTTTGAAGTACAGCTTCCGGTCTCTTTTTTACGATGTAGATGCATATATGTGTATCAAGCATGTACATCTCAGAACTCTTCCCTATCCTGAGGTAGAGAGTCGCCGCGTCCTTCAGCCATAAAATCATCAGGCATGTCGGTCAACAAATGAAACGCGGCTTCGAGGCTTTTGGGCCTCTGCTTCAGAATCACTTCGTCGCCGCGTTTGAAGATCTCAACTTCAGAGCCCTCAAAGCGGAACTCTTTTGGAATGCGGACAGCCTGACTATTTCCAGATTGAAAAATTTTTGCCTGCATATGCAATACCTCTGAACCAAATTTGTATCTACTGAAATGTATATACAAACACCCTTTCGGTCAACCTCACAAGGTACGACTATGAAATCGCAGTAGCACACGTTTATCCAAACTTACATACGGTGCCCCCCCAGCACCTCCAGATAAGTTCGCATCAGAATCATTGACGCTCTATAAGACCGATTTATCGACATCTTCCAACTTTTAAGAGTGATTCGGGGTCCACTATCCCCTGCACTTTGCCGAAAGCGACCTAGGGCTGGTCACCGACAGAACTCTGTATCGGGGGAACCCATTGATTCTAGCCTCAGAGCTATCGAGGACTGAAATATCACGCTAGGTATTGTCGACAGAACTCGATAACCCCTTGGTATCTTCCAGATTTTAGAACCTGTATGACGATCTCTTCGTTTATGTCCAAATAATCGTGCACTAGCGCATTCCTCATTCCGACTGCGCCACGCCAGTCAACATCAACGGCATCCAAGCCCTCTGATTTAAGTTTTTCCAGCGATTTTCGGGCCTCAGTAGGTACAGTGATGCCCTTGGATTTAAGCACACTCTTTGAGACTCCAATCGCAACTTCGACTAGAAGCTGAAGACTTCTCTCAAGGGCGAGATATTCAAACCGAGTAAGTTTGCGTGCCTCAGAGCTTACTTAAAGTTGATTTAGATCTTCCTCAAGTTCGGCGAGTTGCTCTGAAATGGCAGAGCGGTAAAACTCATCCAAATTCACGTCGGTAATACTCATAATCTAATTCCCA
>JABXHP010000019.1 GCA_013373575.1 Oceanospirillaceae bacterium
CTGCTCTGTGTGACGAATCAAGATGCTCAAATATCCACACAGAAACGCTTTAGGCCACGGGGAGGCCTTTCTAGCCTTCGTAGTAATAGTTCTACCTGCCCAGATACATAAAACAAAATTTTAAAAAAAGCTGATATTTGAGTCTCGTTAGGTATATTTGAACTACATGCCTTGAACGAACTAGCCAAAGTCACAGACCTACGAAGCCCTCAAGCACTTCATCACAAGCACTATGCAGACTTCGCACATTTACCAACCTGCGATGCAGATGAAGAACTAAGGACAAGCCTGTCTTGAAGCCATTGCACTGCATTTGCAAGTCTCGGACGATTCCCAGTTTGACTGTCACTGTAATTCTCCCCCCCCCCCAAAAAAAAATCGTTTGCGGATATTTGAAACATTAAAGTTGACATCGCAGTCGTCTAGGCTAGTCTACAAAAAAACATTGGGAGATTCCTATGAGAGTGTATGTTGGTCTATTAGCTGTGCTTCCTGTGCTTTTAATTACGGGTTGTGGGGGCGGCGGGTCATCCACTGTTCCTGCGGCGGCATCTGCTTCAGCGCCCGTCGCTTCTGAAGACCAACCGACTCCGGTTTCCCTGGAAAGCTGGTCATCGTCTATATCTCCCAATGCGATTATAAGCGCAGGTGGCCTTGCAACCGAAGCGTCTTATTCAGCTCCCGCACCTTCCTTTGCAGTTACTGAAACCAACCTAATTGGTGCAGTTGGTGATGCCGCTGATGCAACACTGGAATACAACTCTGATGGTGTTCTCCGAGAGATCACAATATCTACTGACAACGGAGCTGTCGTATCATGGAATAGTGACGATGACACGTTTAGTGGTGCATTCGACGGTAAAGTGATTTTGCTTCAAAGTGCCGATGGTAGTCTTTTGGGTCAGGCATCGAACAGTACTGCTACAGGATGGGAGTATCAGGGATTCGGTGCTTGGCTGTCAGGCTACGGTACTGGTTCTGGCAAGACTGGAGTTATGAGTGTAGGTGCGGAAACCCTCGGGGCTAATATTCCCTTGTCCGGAAACGCTACCTTCACTGGCAACTCTTTAGGAGTCTACGTGGACTCGTCGGGTGCGGCATTTGGTAGCACTGGTAGGATGGCTGTTGTTATGGATTTCAGTTCACGAAGCGCTGGCTTTGCAATTTCAAACATCGATACGATCGACTTATCTTCGTTAACTTCTGCGGGTAGGAAAGCTGACCTAGATATAAGTGGCAATTTATATTACGCCCCCAGTACTAATTCATTGACCGGGAATGTGAGCTCGTCTGGTATGTCAGGCACAGCATCGGCAAAATTTTATGGTCCGAGCGCTGAAGAGATTGGTGGTGTTCTTGGTCTCACTGGTAGCGGAGGACAACCGGAGTCGTACCTCGGTGCCTTTGGTGGTGCTCGCTAGTCGAAATGCAGAAAATCAATTTATTGTGGCGGGCTACGATGCTCGCCCTTTTATTATTAACGAATCCCGTACATTCTTCCGAGAATGAAAATATCCAAAGTATATTTACTATGGGGATGCTGGCACTTCAGAATCAGAACTTCTTAAAAGCCGCTGAAATATTTGGTTATGTGTACGAGAGGTCGGGGAGTAATAGGGCATTGCTCGAAAAGGCAAGGGCGTTATTTCTAGCTGGGCAGATGGAACAATCCGAAGGAGCGTTCATAAAAGTTTACAACGATGAACGTACTCCTCAGCAGGTCAAGAGATCTATCGATCCCTATCTTAGCAGTATGAAGTCTCGCTCTTTCGATGTTTCGGGCTCACTTGGCCTTATCAGTGACTCAAACCCAATGAACTTTACCTACAACAAAAAAGTTAACGCCTTGGGTACCACTTTAAGTGTAATTAAGCCTTCTGATAACCGTTTGGTCCAAGGTTTGAGAGGTACAGTATCCGCCACATTTCCTTTGAACTTCATAGGTAATGACCAGCTGGATATGATTTTTACGGGGGATGAGTACTCGGCTAGTTTTTTTGATAAAAGGTCGGTAGATTTTTCCTATAAAAGAAGTTTTCTAGATAATATGTATGCTGATTTTGCTATAGGTTATCGAAAACACTGGTCGAATATGAGTGCTGACTATAACCTGCCATATGCGAATTTATATTACAGGCCTGACGGTAATCCAGATTACATGTATTCGTATTTTGTCGGATATCAAAATTACTTAAAAAATACTGTTTACGACGCTCGTATTCAGAAATTGAATGTGTCTAGAACTCTTATGACCAGTACTGTCATGCCTGTAGAGCTTGAATTGGGTATTTCATCGGTCGACAGGGTTGACGACTACAACTCAAATTTATCTTACCTAATCGGTCTAAGTTCGTTTCTCGTATTTTCAAGTATTAATGCTTTACCGTCGTTTATATACCAAAGTACTAACTACAGAGATGTTGACCCATTTTTCAATGAACAACGAAAAGATAAGAATCTTAGAGCTGGACTTGAGTTGTCAAAATTAAAAAAGAAATATGGAGAGGCCACTCCGAGTTTTGGATTATTTTTCGAAAAAAACCGCTCTAACATCTCTTATTTTGAGTATAATAAGGTATTTTTTGAATTGAATTTCCGATACTGAAAACATTTTAAATGTAAATATTTTATCGAGATTTTCATCATGCCTGGAGTTATGATTAGGGTTTGAAAGATTCAAGATAACCTAAGGAAGTGGTAGTTTATTCACTGAGTAAATTATGATTAATTTATTAGTCTTCAGAATTTTTGTATATTAAGTCTGAGTTCTAGATCTATCCCACCAGTAATATCGCACCACGTCTGATATATGCTCCCTTTGCCGCATTGGCCTGGGTAGCCTTCACAGCAACAGCGTCATGGAATGGCTACTGGAGTAAAAGACATCAGACTAAACAAGTAGATGGCTAAAAAGTGTATGACATATAGGGTTAACTCAACCATCCTTGTCTGTGTGCTTCTGTTAATACTTCCTCTCTAAAGCCCAACATTGCCCTGTGTACCTTGACTTCATCTTTCTTCTTACAGGAGTATGCATCGTGTACGTTGATGATTGGAGTCTGTGTGTTTAACGCCCACTTGAGCATCCTCATGGCTATTTGCCCTTCAAGATACTGAAGTTTATTTCCCCAACCAGTGCACAGTAGGTTGTTTTCCTTCAGCATAGGGATATGTTTGTAGAACGCTGCTCTTACCTCATCCACCTCTTTGTGACTGATGGTAAATTCTTTGTTCTTAGTGACCAGCATATGCTTCGCTTGGTTGTAGCTTTGTTCGCCTGTAGCGCCCAGTAATCTTACTAATATCATTTTTATGTGGTTGCGCTTGAGCCTTGTTGTGTTTGCTATCGCTTCATAAGGGTCATTGAGTAGCGGCTCATCAAAGAGCATACTCAGCATGGTTAAGTGGTTTGCGCTGAAGTCTGGCTCTGCTAATGGTTCTCCGTCTAGCAGAGTCTGTTTCCGTATTGGCACTCTGCGATTCACTATTGTTTGATAAGGAGTGTGAACTCTAGAGGCTGTAAAGGGCTCTGACCCAAAGCTCCTGTGCGTTGCATCCTTTCGTGCCCAAGTGAACTTCCTCATGAACTCGTTGTAAGCGATGATGATGGCTCTATCCGCCTCTGTGTCGCTATACCAGTCTATATTGCCCTCAAAGGGCTCGCTGACGGTCTCTCCAGCCCGTTTGACTCTGATGGGGGCATAGTCATCAAAGTCGCCCTCGTAGCTGTAGAGGAAGTCTGCGTAGAGCTGCATAAGCTGCTTCGTAGGGCGATATGCAGCCGCTAGCTTAAGATTTAGAGAGCCGTAAAAGACTTTCTCCATCAGGCCAGCGTTGGTGAGTGCATCCGTAATCCTTGCTACGCGTCGTTGGTCAAAGCCAAACTTGTCTTTGAGGTAGTTTCCTGCCCTTGGAGTTGACTGGAGTGTTAACTGCTCATGTTTGAAGCCCACAGCGACTAGATTGAGTAGAACCAAGCGAAGAAGGTGTAAGTGCTGCTCATACGCCTTGCCCTTTGATGCCTTAAGTACTTTAGGCATTAGTTCTAGCTCAATATCGCCAAAGTAGTTGCCCAAGCTGCTTGTACGGTATGCAAGCAGTGGTGTAGATGCTGTGTAAAGCGGAGGCTCAGCCTCAAACAGGTAATCAACTAATTTCAGTGCGTTGTCTTTGTAGTCGTTCAAGTCGTTTCCTTTCGATGTGGCTGGTGTACTCAGGCATCAAGAAGATGTTATCTAAGTACAAGCTCTAGAGCCTAAGCAGCCTCTTTAGCGCAGGTCTTTAGGAGTATGCTCCATTGAGCGTTCTCTTTAGGCGTTACGTACTCAAGATTACAGAGCCTATTGTCTGAAGGGTTACCGTTAATGTGGTTAACGTGCCATCTCTCATTGCCATCACGGTCATAGCCCCCATGCTCTAAGAAGGTTCTGGCTATGATTCGATGTACAATCTCCTGATGATGAGTGCCATCACGTGTTGTCAGAATTACCTTCTTGTAGCCACCACCCTTGTTCTGGGGCTTAAGTATGCGTGGGGAACTCTTATCAATCCTCGCTTTACGCCCGTTGTAGCCACTAACGCAGCTTATAATTCCTCCGCAGGTGGTGGCGAAGTAGCCGTGATAGCCTTTAATGGGTAAAGCACGATACAGGTAGCCTTTGACGATGAAGATCAAGAGTGATTGATTTTTGAGAGTTTGTCTTGAGCTCATATTGCCTCCTTGTGCTTCAACTTTTGGAATAGATCCAGCTGCACTTCATCAAGGTCCGCATCAGCATCAAAGTCATCGTTACTTGGATGGCTTAATAAGAATCTTGCTAGCCTAGTTTGTTCAGCAGCGAAGCTGTAGGGCATTGCATCATTGTATGTTGGCGCTTCGTCTATAGTTTCTAGTGCGATCAGAACTGCATAGGTTATAGCGTCTGCGTTAGTAACCCGCTTAGCCTTTCCAAATGCAAGCTGGAGGTGGTCTTTGATGTGCGCAATAGCTCCAACTTCATAGCTTGATGCATCGTATGGAACGCGTGTTAGTGCTGTCATTGAGTAATCCTCGTAAACGACAAAGCCCCAAAGAGCAGACACAGTAAATCGCATAGGGCTATGCAGGTCTATGTAGGCGCTGATGGGGCTTGGAATGTTGAATAATAAAAATAAGAAAACGGCATCAAAGCCGCTTCATTTATAGATCCTGTTAGAGAGGTTGCCTTGATTTGAGTTTGATCGTTACAGACGTAACTGAAGGCTCTATGGCATTGAATCTATACAGAATATTATAGCACATTTTTGTATAAAAGTCAATAGGATACGTAGATTTTAGCCCTGTGAAAGTGCGTGTTTTCTTGGTGTTGCAAGGCTTAGTCTTTGGCTCTCCTGAAGGTAAATTAGCGGTATTGGCTGGATAGGCTGTACAGGTGCTGAAGCCGTCCATTCTCTAATCAAATATCAGCTTTTTTTAAAATTTTGTTTTATGTATCTGGGCAGGTAGAACTATTACTACGAAGGCTAGAAAGGCCTCCCCGTGGCCTAAAGCGTTTCTGTGTGGATATTTGAGCATCTTGATTCGTCACACAGAGCAG
>JABXHP010000386.1 GCA_013373575.1 Oceanospirillaceae bacterium
ATGAACGTTGTAAAACGCGAAGATCACGCGGCTGCGGTAAAAGCTTGTGTTGATAACTTCGGTTCGCTCAACGTTTATCTGAATAATGCTGGCGTCAACAAGCCAAAAATGTTCATGGATATTGACGAGGAGAACTGGGATTTCATCATGAACGTTAACGCCAAAGGGATGCTATTTGGTATGCAGGAAGCTGCACGTCAGATGATCGAACAGGGTCCGATGGAGGATCATCCTTACAAGATCATCAACGTTGGTTCAATTCTGTCACGCGCAGCTTTTGACGACGTCATCCCATACTCTTGTTCAAAACACGCGACACTGGCAATGATTACCGGTGGTGCAAAAGCACTGTGGCAGCACAAAATCACTGTAAACGGTTACGGTCCAGGCGTAGTCGCTACAGAGCTTTGGAAGCAGCTTGATAAGGATCTTGTAGCTATCGGCAAGTTCGAAAAAGAGGGGCAGTCTATGGATACTCTGGCAGAGACCATGATTCTTATGAAGAAACTGTCCACTCCAGACGACGTTGTCGGCACAGCTGCATTCCTCGCTTCAGACGAGAGCGACTACATGACCGGCCAGCTGATCATGATCGACGGCGGTATCGTGATGCAGTAATCCTGATTTGCCACTGACACGTTTGGCAAATCCACCTGGGAGACCGAGGTTAAAAACTCGGTCTCTTTCACGTCGCCAGCATTCGAATCGTGCCGGGGACGCTTGATTTAATCCGCTCGACTTAGCCAAAAAGCCCTTTTTCTCCTCAGAACTCGAAGGAGCGGGCACGCTTTGCTCCGAGCAACCAAAAAGTAGTTTTTGAGGATATAGAAATGAGCTCGAGCAGCGCAAATTTGAGCAACGAAAGTATCTTTCGTATGTACCGTCAAATGGTCCGAATTCGCACATTTGAAGATAATGCAAACCAGCTCTACCTCTCGGCAAAGATGCCTGGGCTGACACACATGTACTCAGGCGAAGAGGCTGTAGCAGTCGGTATCTGTGAGGCACTTACCTCAGACGACAAAATCACCTCTACCCACCGCGGACATGGACACTGTGTCGCTAAAGGCGCTGAATTCAAAGCGATGTTCTGCGAACTTCTCGGACGCGAAGAGGGTTACTGCCGCGGCAAGGGCGGTTCTATGCACATCGCTGACCAGTCCAACGGCAACCTTGGTGCCAACGCCATTGTTGGTGGTTCGCTTGGCATAGCGACCGGCGCTGCCCTCTCTTCTAAGTTGCGCGGCACCGATGAAGTGGCTGTCTGCTTTTTTGGCGATGGGGCGACCGCCCAAGGGCTTATGTATGAAGTTATGAACATGGCAGCACTGTGGAATCTTCCCGTGATTTACGCCTGTGAGAACAACGGCTACTCGGAGTACACCAAAACTGAGGAGATCGCTGCAGGTTCCATCACTGCACGCGCCGAAGCATTCGGCATCGAATCTCACCAGGTTGACGGACAGGACGTTCTAGCCGTTAACAAGTTAACTGAAGAGCTCGTTGCACGCGCTCGCGCCGGCGAGGGACCTTTCTTCCTTGAGTTAATGACATACCGTTACCACGGCCACCACGTGGGTGACATCAACCGTGAGTACTACCGTGCCAAAGAGGAGGAGAGTGAGTGGAAGTCCAACCGCGATCCTATTATTCGCCTCCGCGGTTACATGATTGAAAACGGCATTGCCACTGAAGCGGAGATTGATGCAATAAACGAAGAGGTCTTCAAAGACGCATCAGACGCTGTGGAATACGCCCTCAATGCCAAATACCCAGACCCATCAGAGGTGGATATGCACGTATTCACAGATGTTAAGCACGCACTCGCCTAAGGAGAAGAACATGAGAAACATTACACTATCACAGGCGGTCAACGAGGCGTTGGCTGAAGAGATGCGTCGCGATGAGACAGTTTTCATTATCGGTGAAGACGTTGCTGAAGCGGGCACCCCTTTTAAAATTCTTTCAGGCCTTGTCGAAGAGTTCGGTACCAACCGTGTTATCGACACGCCGATCTCTGAGCCAGGATTCATGGGCATGGGCGTGGGTGCGGCTATGACCGGCATGCGTCCGGTTGTAGATCTGATGTTCGGCGACTTTATCTTCCTCGTTATGGACCAGCTCTGTAACCAGGCTGCTAAGACGCACTATATGTCAGGTGGTAAACTGAATGTGCCTATGGTGCTGCGCACCAATTTGGGTGCGACGCGTCGGTCAGCGGCACAGCACTCACAATCGCTTCACGCGATTGTCGCCCACATTCCCGGTATTAAGGTTGCGCTCCCCTCCTCTGCGTATGAGGCTAAAGGCCTGTTGAAGACCGCGATTCGAGATAATAATCCGGTGGTAATCTTTGAAGACAAACTGATGTACCAGGACAAAGCTGAGGTACCTGAAGAGGAGTACTGCATCCCGTTTGGTGAGGCAAACATCAAGCGCGAGGGCACAGACATCACCCTGATCGGTACCTCTTCGATGGTACAGGTTTGTGAAAAGGCGGCTGAAATTCTCGCTGCAGAAGGTATCAGCGCTGAAGTCATCGACCCACGCACAATCGTCCCACTAGATGAGAAAACATTGGTTGAGTCTGCTAAAAAGACCAGCCGTGTAATCGTAGTTGACGAGGGTCACCAGAGCTTCGGCACGACTTCTGAGATTGCCAGCCGCATCAATGAGAAAGCCTTCTACTACCTCGATGCACCGGCCCTTCGCATGGGTGCTATGGATGTACCTATCCCATTCTCACCTGCGCTGGAAGACATCACTGTCCCAACCGCTGAGGGAGTTGCAGAGAACGCACGCAAACTCGTGCGGGGAGATTTGATCAATGCAGCATGAAATAATCATGCCCGCTTTGGGCATGTCGCAGGATACCGGCACACTGCTCGCTTGGCATAAGAGCGAAGGTGATGCGGTATCCAGTGGCGACATTCTGTTCGAAGTTGAAACAGATAAAACCACCATGGAGGTAGAAGCGCCTGCTGATGGTTTTGTGGTTGGAATAAGCGCTGAAGCAGGTGCCGAGGTTCCCGTTGGTCAGGTTATTGCCTTTATCTCAGATAAGGCTGAGGCACCAGCCGTCTCCGCAGAACAGGCTAGTTCTGACAGCACAGACGAAACTGCAGCTGCTAGTGACGCGCTACCGGCCGGTCAGACAGTCATTATGCCGACACTAGGAATGGCACAAGACTCAGGCCTTCTGGTTGCTTGGTCAAAAGCACCTGGCGATAAAATTGATGCTGATGACGTGTTGTTCGAGGTTGAGACTGACAAGAGTATCGCTGAAGTCACCGCTGGTCACTCAGGCTATTTAGTCGCGCGTTTAGCAGCGGCGGGCGATGATGTTCCAACCGGCGAGACAATCGCAATCATTGCAGCCGAACCAGTGGATCAACCGATTGATCGAGCCTACCAAGCAGGAGCGGCAGTAGCTACAACTCCAACTGAAGAGTCAACAAATACGCAACAGGAGCAATCTACCGCGCCGGCTTCTGCGTCAATGCCCACTGCTAGGCCTGTGATGGAGCTTACACCTGCTGGATCTCGCATTCTCGCTTCGCCAAAGCTGAAGCGCTTAGCCATGCAAGAAAATCTGGATCTAAAACTCCTCGTGGATGCGGGTGTTGCTCAACCCTATCACTTCAGCGACCTGCAACAGCTTCGTGATCTTCACGTCGCCGCCGCAGCATCGCCTGCAGGTGCGGTTGTCGCAGCTAAGGTTGAGGTGAGTGCGTCGGTTGATGCCAGCGGATTTGATAATTTCCTCGATTGGATCAAAGCAAACACCGCCATCACCGATGAGGCACAGGTGCTGGCCTCACTTCTCGGTTCTAGCTTGCCATCTCCCAAGCATGTTGGCGTTGCCAGCTTGGGTGAGACGCAAGTGTTCCAGACACATCAGCAGATATCCGCTACTACCCTCTGCGATGATGCTGAAGAAGTTCACCTGCGTGACCTACGCAACACCTTTATTGAGGCAGCGACCCTCACCGGCGGTGCACTGCCCGAGGTGACGTTGATGCGCCGCGATGGACAACTGAAGATCCAACTCAGCGCTCCACAAGCTGCGCTCGAAGCGGCTGAAGCTCTCTGTCTTGTTAATAATTTTGCCGAGCGACTCGCTGACCCGATGCGCCAGCTCCTCTAACTGGAGGTACACAATGAACGATATGACCAAGAATACCATTAGCCACACCGACCTCTACATCAACGGATCTTTTGTACCAGGATCGCAGAGTGCCCGTTTTGACGTACTAAACCCCGCCACTGAAGAGGTGCTAGCAAGCGTTGCGTCAGCCGAGATCGAAGATGCTGACATCGCCTTGGATGCCGCTGAGCGCGCTATGGCTGACTGGGCAGCCCGAACTCCGCGGGAGCGCTCTGAAGTGCTGCGCAAAGCCTGGGAACTCATGGATGCTCGCATCGATGACTTTGCCCATCTCATCACTCTGGAAAACGGCAAGGGTCGTGCTGATGCCATTGGCGAGGCTCGATACGCGGCTGAGTTCTTCCGCTGGTTTGCTGAAGAGGCCGTGCGTGCAGATGGGATGATCACGAAAGCACCAGCATCGGGTGCACGCATCATCGTACAACACAAACCTGCCGGCCTTGCTGTGCTGGTTACTCCTTGGAACTATCCAGCGGCTATGGGTACACGCAAAATCGCCCCTGCACTAGCTGCGGGCTGTGGCGTTGTCATTAAACCTGCCTCGGAGACACCGCTAACTATGCTGGCACTGATGCCACTTCTCGAAGAGGCGGGTGTTCCGGCAGGCCTAGTCAATGTTCTGCCTTCAACTCGCACAGGCAAGTTAGTTGACCACATGATGCATGACCCGCGCGTTCGAGTGGTCTCATTTACAGGCTCAACTGGGGTAGGCCGTACTCTGTTGAAATCAGCAGCTGACCAAATTCTCACACCGGCAATGGAGCTGGGTGGTAACGCGCCAGTCATCGTATTTGACGACGCTGATCTCGACACCGCGATTGAAGGCACAATGCTCGCAAAAATGCGCAACCTAGGTGAAGCGTGCACCGCGGCTAACCGCATCTATGTGCATGAATCGATCGCCGACGAGTTCACGGCTCGGCTCACAGCTGCAATGTCTGCCCTTAAAGTGGGAGACGGTACCGATCCGAGCGTTGATGTAGGTCCACTCGTTAATCGCAATACTCTAGAAAAGGTTCAGCACTTCGTCGATGACGCTATTGCCAAAGGCGCGGAACTACAGTGCGGCGGTAAAGCCCTTGAAGGCAAAGGCTTTTTCTTCCCACCTACAGTGCTTTCAAATGTTCCCGAGAGTGCTGACTGTGTGAACGATGAGATCTTCGGCCCTGTTGCGGCTCTGCAGACCTTCACCGATCAGGAAGATGTTATTCGCCGAGCCAACGATACCGAGTATGGCCTGGTCGCTTACGTGTTCTCGGAGGACATGAAACGCGCCATGCAAGTGTGTGAGCGCCTTGACTACGGCATGGTCGGTCTGAACCGCGGTCTAGTTAGTGACCCAGCAGCTCCGTTTGGTGGTAGCAAACAGTCAGGACTGGGTCGTGAAGGTGGCCACGAGGGTATGCTCGAGTTCATGGAAACTCAGTACATCTCGGCAGCTTGGTAAGGAGGAGTGTGATGAGCACAATTATCGCGTCACCCTCCGTTCGCGCTGCTGCGCGCAGACAGGGTGTTGATATTAATGAGTTAGCGCAGCGTCTAAACCGCAAGCAAATAACATTGGATGACCTCAATGCAAAAGCGGGCCAATCGCCAGCTGCAGGAGCACAGGATATGAATCAGTACTGGGATGTGGACCACACACAGTATGGCGCGTTGAGTCAGACAGAGACGAGCAAGTTCGACCGTATAGCTGCCGCCAACCTCTCAGCTGCGAACGCTCTAATCCCTCAGGTGACCCATCACGATGAGGCCGATCTGAGTGCAGTCGAGAAGCTAAGGGCCAAGCTCAAAGCAGAAGCACTGTCCAAGGGGGTAAAACTGACTACCTTAGCGTTCTTTGTGAAAGCTCTGGCCGTCACCCTAAAACAGTTCCCGAAGTTCAATGCTTCACTGAGCGCCGATGGCAAGTCACTCTTCTTGAAAGAGTATGTTCACATCGGTATTGCAGTGGATACGGATTACGGCCTCATGGTGCCTGTTCTGCGCGACGTTGATACCAAGGGTGTGTTGCAAATAGCGGCTGAAATCACAGACCTCGCAACACGCGCTAAAAATCGCAAAGTTGGACCCGATGAAATGGGCGGAGCCTCCATGACCATCAGTAATCTCGGTGGTATCGGTGGCACAGCATTCACGCCAATCGTAAACCCACCAGAAGTTGCAATTCTGGGGATTACTCGCACTCGCGTGACGCCAGTGTGGGATGGAGCGGAGTTCACTCCGACACCTATGGCACCACTCGATATGAGCTACGATCACCGCGTTATCAACGGTGCTGATGCAGCGAAGTTTATGGCAACACTTTGCAAAACGCTGGCAGACCCGCGTTTCTTACTGGTCTGAGGCGAGCACTATGACAACCTCAGTTGAATTAGTAGTGATCGGCGCAGGCCCAGGTGGATACGCCTGCGCCTTTCGCGCTGCTGACCTAGGCATGAAGGTAGCTATTGTTGAGCCGCGGGCTCAACTTGGTGGTGTTTGTCTTAACGAGGGGTGTATCCCCTCAAAAGCTCTACTCCACTCAGCTGAAATCATCAAAGAAGCGCACCATATGCGTGATTGGGGCTTGGATTTCGGCCAGCCTAAAATTGACCTTGATAAGCTGCGCGGTAAAAAAGATGAGATTGTCGCGTCTCTTACTCAAGGGCTCGCAGGCCTCGCGAAACGCCGCAAAGTAGAGATAGTCTCGGGCTATGCAAAATTTACCGGTAGCAATGAGCTCTCGATTAATGGTGAGTCGCTCTCGTTCGAAAAGGCCGTTATCGCTGCCGGTTCTGAACCGATCTCTCTGCCAGGCTGGCCCGAGGATGAGCGCATATGGAACTCAACCGGCGCACTTGAGCTACGGTCTATCCCCGATCAGCTTGTGATCGTTGGCGGCGGCATAATCGGTCTTGAGATGGCAACTGTCTATTCAGCTCTTGGGTCTGAAGTTACCATTGTGGAGATGAGCGCTCAAATTGCTGGAACGGCTGATCCTGAGTGCGCTGCCATCCTCCATCAGACGCTGGCATCAGAGGGTATTACTCTGCATACCAACACAGGTGTTACGGCTGTAACGGCGACCGCGGAGGGTATAGAGCTAAGCTGCGAGGGCGCATTTACAGGCACGCTTCTGGCCGATAACGTCATTCAGGCGGTAGGTCGCAGGGCAAACGGAAACAAACTGGATGCCAATCTTGCCGGTATTGAGGTCATGGACAACGGGATTATTGTTGTCGACGAACAGTGTCGAACTAACCAACCGCATGTATTTGCAATTGGCGATGTCACTGGTAACCCAATGTTGGCCCATAGAGCGACACACCAAGGGCATGTCGCAGCCGAGGTCGCTGCGGGACATGAAGCAGCTTTGGACAACGACCTTATCCCTTCAGTAGCCTATACTCAACCGGAGCTAGCCTGGGTTGGCCTGACGGTCGCTGAGGCGAAGGCAAAGCAGGTTCCGCACAAGACCACTAGCTTTCCCTGGGCCGCGAGCGGACGCAACCTTGCTAGCGGCGGTGGAGCGGGCCTCACTAAGCTCATTTACTGTCCCGAAACACACCGTGTCTTGGGTGCTTCAATAGTAGGCAAAGGCGCAGGCGAGTTGTTGGCTGAGTTAGTTCTGGCGATTGAAATGTCTGCAACACTTGAAGACATTGCATTGACTGTGCACGCTCACCCTACTCTGTCCGAGACCATCGTATTCTCAGCTGAGAGGGCTTTGGGCACACTTACAGACCTCTAAGGGACCAGGATTATGGATGTTGAGCCAGGCATGTTTAACTTTGCGGGAAAAACAGCACTCGTTACAGGAGCCCGAACAGGGCTCGGGCGGGCCGCAGCCGAGGCTCTCGCCGCCAGCGGTTGTAACATTGTCGGCTTAGGCTCATCATCCATGTCAGAAACTCGCAGACGCGTTGAGTCGTTCGATCGTAACTTTACTGAACTGATCTGTGATCTCAGCAAAGAGCAGGATTTTGATACACTTGTTGAAGGCTTGAACGTAGATATTCTGGTTAACAATGCAGGACAGATTCGTCGGCAAGAGTTGCTAGAGTTTAGTGATAAAGACTGGGATGACGTCCTGCAGATCAATTTGAAATCCGCATTCAAACTATCGCAATCAGTTGCGAAAACCATGATTAAGCAGGGGTGCGAGGGTCGGATTATCAACATCGCCTCACTACTCTCGTTTCAGGGCGGTATCCGTGTCGTCTCTTATACCGCAGCAAAGCACGGTTTACTTGGGGTCACACGCGCTATGGCAAATGAGTTGGCACCCCACGGGATCACCGTTAATGCAATAGCACCCGGGTATATCGAAACCGACAACACCTACGATCTTCGCCAGGATCCGCAGCGCTCGTCTGAGATATTGAGCCGAATTCCGGTCGGTCGCTGGGGCAAACCTGAGGATATCTGCTCCGCTGTGCTATTTCTCAGCGCACCCTCCAGCAGCTTTGTAACGGGTAGTTGCATATCTGTTGATGGCGGTTGGATGGCGCGTTAATCTGACGATTCGATCTAGAGAGAGGCGGCAAAATGTCCAAAGCCATTTATGTTTTGAATGGACCAAACCTGAACCGTCTGGGCATTCGCGAGCCCGAGATCTATGGCAACACCACACTGGCTGAAGTTGAGGCAATGTGTCGGTATGCAGCCAACGGCCGTGAAGTCATATTCCGACAATCAAATGCTGAGCATGAACTTATCGATTGGATACACGAAGCGATTGATAATTCGTGCGCGATGCTAATAAATCCGGCAGCCTTTACCTTCTACTCGATGGCAATAATGGATGCCCTGAAAATGTATCCGCATCCAGTTATCGAGCTTCACATCTCCAACGTCCATAAGCGCGAATCGGTTTACCATAACTCTCTAATGTCGCCCGTAGTTACAGCGGTTATGGCTGGCGTTGGCGCTAAGGGCTACGGCCATGCCATCTCAATGTTGCTAGATATGGTTTCCGACGACAAGTAATCAAGCAGTCACGCGCAAAGCTAGAGGTTATCTAATCTCTTGCAACTGTAATGAGCTCAGTTCGCCCTTCTCTGCGTGTTCCATGCGCACAAGCGCATATTGCTGCTCAGGTGCCAACCAGAGCGTATCACGCACCTCGGCTGCATCACGTTGCCAGCGTTCAGCAACAACTTCACCCCAGGGTGAGGCGAGAGTCTCTTCACCTTGGAACTTGTAGATGTAACTTCTAACACCACCACGACCGAGAAGGTTGTACTCCAGTGGGTCATCCAAACTGCGACAGTTTCGATCGATCTGAATTTGTAGCGTGTGCGCCAGCGGGTCACTGGGCTTTCCCTTATACGGATAGCTCTGTGTCTCTCCTTTGTACTCGGTCCGCACGAGACCCGAATTACTGTCTAGAGATATTTTCGTTGTACGAGCACCTAGCCCTTTCTGCTCTTTGATGTAGCTTTTGGTGAGCAGCTCATTACCGCTTAACTCCATGCGGCTCTCCTCATTCAAGCTCACAATCAGCAGAGACATGGATTGCTCAAGGCGCCAGCCGCCCTCTAATTGAGAGAGCTTTCTTTGAGCCTGGGTGCCCATCCCTTTATAGGCAACTTCGTAGAGCCAGCTCTTACCACTCTGGGCGCTTAGCAGGGATGTGGCACATTCAGACGCACTGGCGGTAGTCCCTAGAAACAGCATGGGGAGCAATACGAGGGGACAGGTGATTAGGCGGTGCTTTAGCATTAGGATCCTGTTAGTTGTTCATTGCATAGACTCTAGTAGTCTGTAATTTTAACTCTCGCGAATGAACCTAAAATGAAAAAGGCAGCCGAAGCTGCCTTACAAGTTGGTAAGTTCGCGCTCAGTCGCGCATCACCGCAACGTCTTCAGCCTGTAAGCCCTTGTCAGTAGTACCGACGCTGAAGCTAACTCTCTGACCTTCGTTTAGCGAGCGGTGACCACGTCCACGAATATTCCGGAAGTGGACAAATACATCGTCACCCTCTGAGCGGGTAATAAAGCCCCAACCCTCTTTGACATTAAAAAACTTCACCGTACCCTGTTCGCGACCTTCAGCATCATCGTCCGGGTAATCTTCATCTTCAGCCTCTGCATCACCAGGCGCAGCGCTTGGCTTAGCAGATGAGGCTGCTACTGAGGTAGCAATTAACAGGGTAACGAACGCAACAGCTAGTACGCCCACATAGTTATCTACACCCAGCATCTGCCAGGCAGCGGCAATAACAGCTACCGCGATAATACTGATCACAACATTTTTCAACACGTGTACACCACTCATCTATTAAGTTTTGACTTTTTATTGGGTTTATCTATTTAAACTCACTTGGAGGCGACTAGAGAATACACCCCACAGAAAGGAGGTATATATCACTAATCAATTTTTTTCAACAACTTAGCCTCTCTCTCCTTTAGTCAAATAGGCTAGTATTGCGCCCCGTGGGTGCAAACTTACGAAAAGCCGACCATACTTGCAGCAGTGAGAACTATAAATTGATTCACTCCCCTCTCAACGTGATCGGAGGAGTCATTGAGCTGGGCGAGCTGCCCAACAGCGTAAATTTAGGAGTACACCTATGGCCGAAGAAGCCCGACTCGAGGATCTTGAGTCAAGAGTCGCCTTCCAGGAAGATGCTATCGACAAGCTAAGTGATGTTATTGCTCGCCAAGAGAAGGAGCTCGATCAGCTCAAACGTATGGTCCTGATACTGAGCACCCAAGTGCGCAACTTTGATAACGCGGATGGCGCCCCTAAAGCTAATGAGGTCCCACCGCACTATTGATAGTCAAAAGAGTCACAGCAACCCTACTACTGTGGTTTCAACTTTCTCAGGGCATAGACATCAAACCGTCCCGACTTCCCCTCAAGAGAGTAGCTCGGTTCAGCCCCCTCAATAGACGGAGCGATACGTGGACGCTTAACCACTACCCTGCAGCGAGCACTTGCCAGAGCAGCCTCTAAAAGATCTGCACTATCCTCATCGGCACCAACCAAAGAGCGAAACGCCAACATCTCTTTCTTCACTTGAGCACTTTTCTGACTGTGCGGAAACATAGGATCGAGGTAGATCACATCGGCAGCTTGCCTGTTCGAATTGAGCCAGCCGACCGCCTCACCTGAATGGAGTGTCAATCTTGAGATGATTGCGGCGACCTCAGCGTCCGCTTCAATTTGAGCCCGCGCTAGTCCGTCACTGAGCAGTTGAGCAACAAAAGGATTACGCTCCACCATCTGCACTTCACACCCGAGCGTGGCCAGTACAAAGGAGTCACGCCCCAAGCCCGCAGTCACATCCGCAATGCTGGGTTTGTAAGCCCCAGAGACACCACAAGCTTTGGCAATCTGCTGCCCCTGCCCGCCCCCAAACTGGCGCCGATGGTTAACGGCACCACTGAGAAAATCGACTTTCACCGGACCGGACCGTTTACGCCCTGTTGAGCAGAGTGAGACGCCTTCTGCGTCAAACAGCAGAATCTGTGCGTACTCAGAGTCGTCTGCCAGATCCCAGTGTGTTAAAAGCGGAACCCCGTGCTGCTGAGCAAGCAGAGATGCCCGATCTAGATATTCGCGGGATGCTGCAATTGCCAACATTAGCCGCTCAGCCCCCAAACAGCCAAGAGACCGAAGCCAAGAATCAGACGGTAGATCACAAAAGGCCGCATACCAATGCGATCGAGCCAACTTAAAAATAGATGAATACAGGCCCAAGCACTCAAGGCTGCGATGACAGCACCAACACCGACCATTTGCCAGTTAGCGTCACTGCCCAGTTGCAGGAGTTCGAGCGACTTCAATGTTCCTGCACCCAGAATTACCGGAATGGAGAGTAGAAATGAGAACCGCGCGGCACTTTGACGCTCATAACCCAACGCCAGAGCCGCTGTAATGGTTATGCCCGAACGCGACGTGCCGGGTATCAACGCAATTGCCTGCGCCACACCAATGACAACAGCATCGGAGAGGCCAATCTCGTACATCTTTTTGTGCGCCCTGTTGGCAATATCAGCCCAGCCAAGCAGCACCCCAAAGATCAGTGTAGTAGCAGCAATAACTAAAATTGAGCGTCCGTAGTGATCAACCAAGTCACCAAAGAATAGACCGGCAGCGATGGCCGGCAGAGTTGCTAGAACAACTAACCAGCCAATGCGAGCGTCATCCGAGCGCTGTCCAACCAGCGCCAGCGTTGACGCCTTGCTGATGGTCCAAACCTCCGATCTAAAATAGAGAACAACCGCACAGAGTGTCCCCACATGCACTCCCACATCAAAAGCCAAACCTTGATCTTCCCATCCCAAAAGCTGTGATGGCAGAATGAGATGCGCTGAACTTGATATAGGCAGAAACTCAGTTAGACCCTGTATTAGGGCGAGAATAACTGTGTGTATCCAATCACTCAGTGTCACTGTTGATCCTTTTTCTTCCAGCTACCCTCACGGAGGTAGACGGGCTGCGCCTCTTCAGGCTTGAGCAAACGGCCAGCAGTATACTCGCGCTGTGCCAGTTGCAACATAATTCGTGCTTCAGGGTAAATATCAGCATCAACGCTTGCGATCTTAGCCTCAATCTCCGGCATTCTGCTTAGATAGTTCGCTCCAGATCCAGCAAATAGCCACCGCCCATCACAGGGCAAACCTAGTGTCTCTGGAGCGCCTACTCGCTCTTCCTGCAAAGCACATAGGTTGCCAGTTTCGACCCGATAACAGCACCAGTAAAGCTCATCCATTCGAGCGTCCAGAGCTGCCAAAATATACTCAGCGTCTGGATTGAGCTCCAGCGCACGATAAGCCATCGCCTCAAGCGTCGAGATAGCAGCGACCGGTGTCTCATAAGCGAGTGCTAACCCCTGGGCAGCACCGGTGGCGATACGAATTCCAGCAAATGAGCCCGGACCGCGCCCGAACGCAATCATATTAAGGTCCGCGACGCTCACCTGGGCTTCATCAAGCAGGCTCTGCACCATTGGCAGTAACAGTTGCGTGTGTTTGCGCGGTACAACCTCAAACCGTTCAAAGGTCTGCTCATGCGTCTGAAGTGCGACGGAGCAGGCGTCAGTCGAGGTATCAAGCGCGAGTATCTGCGCCATAATCATCTTCGTCCGTTACAGTAGTTGATCGCCCCAGCGGGGCATTAAATCTTGAGGCAAACCCAGCTGCGAGAGGATTCGCGCAACGATGAAATCAATCATCTGCTCAACACTCTCAGGCTTATGATAGAAGCCTGGCGAGGCCGGCAGAATAACCGCCCCCATGCGCGTGAGCTTTAGCATGTGCTCAAGGTGAATCTCAGAGTATGGCGCCTCACGCGGCACAACAATCAGTTGCCGGCGCTCCTTTAGCGCAACATCTGCTGCACGTTCTATCAAATTGTTACTCGCCCCTGTAGCGATAGCAGATAGCGTTCCTGTGCTACATGGACAGACCACCATAGCACTAGGAGCGCCTGAGCCGGAGGCCACTGGGGCAAACCAATTCTCGCGCCCAAACACCTTAATTTGCCCCGCTTTTGCGCCAAAACGCTCGGTTAAATAGGCCTCCTGCTCACCGGGTGTACCGGGTAGTTTGAGGTCTGTTTCGGCTGCTGCGACAACCTGCGCGGCCTTGCTGATCATCACAAGCACCTGAATGTCTTGAGCAATTAAGCAGTACAACAGGCGTTCAGCATACTGGACTCCAGAAGCTCCAGTTATCGCCAGGCTTACTCGATCTAGTTGCGGCATAAGTTGCGCTCCTCCAGAGCCTCTATCAAGCGGTTATGTATACCACCAAACCCACCGTTGGACATAACAACAAGCTGTGTCCCGGGTACAGAATGGCTCACTACTGCCTCAATTAACGTGTCAAAATCTTGATAGACCCGCTGACCCTCAGCATCAGCAATTGCCTCAGCGAGAGACCACTCCTGATCCTTGGGCTGGTACCAGAACACAGCTTGCGCAGCCTTAGCCGACTCCGCTAAGCGGCTACTAAAATGCCCCTGTTTCATGGTGTTGGATCTGGGCTCTATGACAGCAACTATGGGCGCACTCGGTTTGAGTTTGCGCAGCCCCTCTAGGGTGCTGGCGATAGCCGTTGGGTGATGCGCGAAGTCATCGTAAAGAGTCACACCACCCGGCTCTCCACGCAGTTCCATACGGCGTTTGACACTTCGAAACTCACCCAAAGCGGCGGCAGACACCTCTAACGGAACACCGACATGTCGCGCTGCCAGTGCGGCGTTGAGGGCATTCGCCTTGTTGTGCTCGCCGCTCAGTGCCCACTCAACCGCTACAGTTTCTCCTGAAGAGAGACAGAGTTTAAACGCACTAGGGTTGAGTTGATCATCTTCAAACCAAGCGTCGCAGGAGAGGCCCGTAACCTGAGTTTCGGACCAACAACCACGCTCGACCACTCTTTCAAGGGCCGCGCTCTCTCCAGGATAAATGACTCTTCCCTGGCTTGGGAGAATACGTATTAGATGGTGAAATTGCCGCTCAATTGCAGCGAGATCATCAAAGATATCCGCGTGATCAAACTCTAAATTGTTCAGCACCAGCGTGCGCGGTGAGTAGTGCACAAACTTAGAGCGTTTATCGAAGAAAGCGGTGTCGTACTCATCCGCCTCAATCACAAAGAAATCGGTTTTACCGACCCGTGCAGAGGTTTGAAAATTTAGCGGCACGCCGCCGATCAGATAACCTGGCTCCATACCCGCGTACTCGAGTATCCAGGCCAACATGCTCGCAGTCGTGGTCTTGCCGTGGGTACCCGCCACCGCCAGCACCCAGCGAGACGCCAGTAGATGATCGTGCAACCACTGCGGTCCGCTACAGTAAGGGATTCCTCTATCGAGTACCGCTTCGACACAGGGGTTGCCACGCGACATTGCATTACCGATCACGACTAGATCAGGCACTGGATCAAGTTGTTGCGGGCCGTAACCCTCAATAAGATCAATTCCCGCTTGTTGTAGCTGTGTACTCATTGGCGGGTAGACGTTGAGGTCTGAGCCGGTAACACGGTGACCTAACTCACGCGCAAGTAGCGCAAGGGATCCCATAAAGGTGCCGCAAATACCGAGAATATGCAGGTGCATCTAGCTCAACCCCAGCTATCGCTTTTAAATTTGACTGATTATCTAAGACATTAGCCCAAAAAGCGCCTATGTCGCGGTGCAATAGACTAACAACTCCCCTATAATTTGCATCCTATTTTTCCCCTGAAACGCACTGAGGCTAGCCGACTGATGCAGCTATTAAGCTCTTTTCTCAAGCACAACAAAACCGATCAAGATCTCGTTGAAGTCATTGAGGTATTGATGATCGCGTGTAAAGAGGTTGCGCTGCAGCTTCGTGAGGGTGCTCTAGCAGGCGTCCTGGGAACCAGTACCCTGACGAATGTACAGGGCGAGACGCAGAAGAAACTCGATATCGTATCGAACGATATCATCAAAAAAGTGTTGCTGGATAACCGACTGGTTCGAGGCGTTGCCTCAGAAGAGGAGGACAAGCCTGTCTGGGGTGATCGCGACGGTCGTTACCTCATAACCTTCGACCCGCTTGATGGTTCATCAAACATCGACATCAACGTATCAGTAGGCACCATTTTTTCTATCTTGGAGGCGCCCAAGCCTTGGGCAAAGCAGGATGAGGCAGAGTTTCTGCAGGCGGGTCGCCGTCAGGTAGCTGCGGGTTACGTTCTTTACGGCCCCTCAGCTGTTCTTGCGCTCACAACTGGCAAGGGTGTAAACATGTTTACACTAGCCCACACCGGTGACTTCATCCTCACCGAAGAGAACGTGAAGGTACCAGAAGAGACTGCGGAGTTTGCCATCAATATGAGCAATCAGCGCTTCTGGGAACCGGCTATGCAATCTTATATTGGTGACCTGATTCAAGGTGAGGCTGGACCACGCGAGAAGAACTACAACATGCGCTGGATCGCATCCATGGTGGCGGAGATTCATCGTCTGCTCACTCGCGGCGGTATTTTCACCTACCCCTGGGATTCACGCGATCCCAAAAAACCAGGCAAACTACGTTTGATGTACGAAGGCAACCCGATGGGAATGCTGATCGAACAGGCTGGTGGTGGCGCAACCACCTGCTATGAGGAGATTCTCGATATCGAACCCAGTGATATCCATCAACGCGTATCGGTTGCAATGGGCTCAATGAAAGAGATCGAGACTCTAAAAGCTTACCATCGCACCCAAGCGAAGAAGTGACTATAATCGCGGCCACGAATGGGTGGCCAGAAGGCATACACTAAATAAATAGGAAGCAAGCATGAGCTTTGAAAAAGTACCTGCGGGCAAAGATCTGCCCAACGATATCTACGTAATCATCGAGATCCCAGCGGAGAGCTCGCCAGTAAAATATGAGATCGACAAAGACGCTGACGCTATCTTTGTAGACCGTTTCATGGCTGCACCTATGTTTTACCCAGCTAACTACGGCTACGTAAACAACACGCTGGCTGACGACGGCGATCCTCTGGACGTTTTGGTACTGACTCCGCACCCAGTAATGACAGGTTCTGTGATCCGTTGCCGTCCTGTTGGCATCCTCAACATGACTGATGAAGCGGGCGAAGACGCTAAACTAGTTGCTGTACCTCACCAGAAGTTGAGCCAGGCTTACAACGACATTAACGACGTCGATGATCTGCCTGACCTGCTGAAAGATCAGATCTCTCACTTCTTCGAGAACTACAAGAAACTCGAGAAAGGTAAGTGGGTTAAAGTTGAAGGCTGGTCTGACGCTGCCGCTGCTCGGGCGGCGATTGAAGCATCCGCTGCTGCGTACGAAGCCGCGAAGTAATCAGCTTTACGTTTTAAGCCCGGTAGGCTAGCTAGCCCACCGGGCTTTTTCTATATTGGGAGATGACAATGAGCCGACCAAATCTGGACGAAATCAAACAGGTTTATATCGAAGCAGACCTTCTTTTCAGTGAGTCTGAAGTCGCTCAGGCGATTGATAAAATGGGCGCAGAAATCAGCGCTGAACTCGCCGATAAAGACCCGGTAATCTTCTCCATTATGAATGGCGGACTGGTTATTGGCGGACAACTCCTAACTCGCCTCAACTTTCCTCTGGAAGCGAGCTATCTGCACGCTACCCGCTACCGTAATACCACATCAGGCCATGAACTTGAGTGGAAAGTCCCACCCATGGTGGATTTCAAAGGGCGCCCGGTATTAGTGGTAGATGACATCCTGGATGAAGGACACACGCTGGTAGAGGTAATGAAGTACTTCGAAAATGAGGGCGCTTCATCTGTAGAGGCCGCTGTTCTCATCGACAAAATGCACGATCGTAAAGCGATTCCCGACCTTAAAGCACGCTATACAGGGCTTACTATTCCTGACCGCTACATCTTTGGATACGGCATGGATTACAAAGGCTATTGGCGCAATGCTCCGGGGATTTTTGCGGTTAAAGGTCTTTAATTTTTTTCATACTCCAGCGTGCTTTTTTGGGTACACTGGAGTTGTAAAAAAAACAAAAGGAACGATGAATGACGGAAGTCGTCATCCTTCTCCTCAGCAGCACCGCCTTGGCGTTTTGGCTACTGAGTTTGAGAAGAAAAGCAAAAGCCAACTGACCAGGTTCAGTATAGGCGGCAAAAACTAATCCGCTTTGTTGAGCTCAGCATAAAGCTCTACAAATGCCTGCGTCAGCTTATGCTTTGGCGCGAGATGTATCAGCGGCTTTGCCTCAAGATGCGACTCTTTCATCTTCACAGACGAGGGTATTCGCGAAGCTAAAACAGGCAACTCCTGCTCTTCAAGGCTGGCGATAATCTTGGCCGGCAGTGAGGCACGGGGCTGGAACTGATTAACCACGATCCCCTCTAAGATTAACCTCTCATTATGATCAGCCTGCGTCTCGCGTAAGTTGTGCACCAATGAATAGAGAGCCTGACGCGCGAACTCATCGCAATCAAAGGGTATCAAGCAGCGGTCCGCAGCGCAGAGTGCCGAGAGCGAGAAGAAGTTGAACGCTGGTGGCGTATCTATAAAGATCGCGTCATAGTGCTCATCCAACTGCTCACATAGGTCGCGCAGTTTGTAGATCTTGTGGCGCGACTCCAATTTTGACTGCAGATCGCCAATATCGGGATTCGATGGCAAAATATCGAGACCTTCAAATGGCGTGCGGTGGCAATAGTCGACTGCACTTGGAGCACTTAGTTGGAAGCTCAATGTAGACTCAAAAAAATTGCTTACATCAAGCTCTGGCAGATCAGAATCATCACCTAGAAGGTAATGTGTAGAGTTGCACTGCGGGTCTAGATCGATGACCAAGGTTCGAGCACCTTGCTGGGCCGAAATTGCAGCGAGGTTTACCGTTACACTCGATTTACCTACACCACCCTTCTGATTAAAAATTACGCGGCGCATTGGCGCTCCTTAAAATTAGACTGAACCACCCTAACAAAATATGTTAGCTACCCCTGAGAGAGCAGCTCCCGAAGGTCAATAATTGCGGCATTGGCGCGAGCAATGTATGAGGCCATTACCAACGAGTGGTTGGACAACAGCCCGAACTCTGTACCGTTGAGAATCATTGGACTCCAAATCGTATTTTGGGTCGCTTCCAGCTCACGGATTATCTGTCGCAAACTCACGACCGCATTCTTACGCTCGAGACTCTGCTGGAAGTCCAGCTCTATAGCGGTGAGTATATGAATGAGCGCCCACGCAGTGCCACGCGCTTCGTAGAAGACATCATCTATCTCCATCCACGGCGTCTGAACTTCAATCTCGCCGGCTACGGCCGTTGACTGATTGGCACCCGCGGTACCCGCGAGGTCAGTGTTTACACGACGCTGACCAACGCTGGCACTGAGTCGCTGTGAAAGACTACCCAACCGCGTTGAGACATCGCCCAACCAATCGCGCAGGTTATCAGCACGCGCGTAAAATTGAGTACCCTCATCTACGGCTAAAGAGAGTTTCTGGTGGTAAATCTGCAGAGACGCCAAGGCGTCGCGATATTCACTCTCAGTTGAGGGTAACAACCAAGAGTTGTTATCAAAGTGCAATCGCGGTTCGGCTTGCGTGAGATCAGACTGTTCAGTTGACTGTGATTGAGACCGGCTAAAGGTCTTGCGCATGGCTCGGCTGAGATCTCGCGCCTGAACGAGCACGCCAAACTCCCAGTTGGAGATATTATCTAACCACATCCCCGGAGGTAACCGGTCGTTCGAGATATAACCACCCGGTTTGTCCAACAGTGTCTCAACCAAAGTAATCAGTGTGCTCGTTGTATGTGACCCAACAACAACTTCAGACTGCTCCTGCGTTGCGCGCTCGCGCGCGACTGCTGCGACGTTAAAGGGCGCTGGCGTCCAGCTCCAGTAGATCCCCACAGCAACCGCAATTAGCAGATATAGCCCCAATATAGTAGCTAGCGGGTAGACAAGCCGCCCCCCGCGCCCAAGGCGCAAACGGTCCCAGAAATCTAACCAACGACGCGTGAATGTCTGCATTAAAAACCTCAAAAACGGTGTATGTTGCACTGCACTATGAAGCTTAGCGTGAAACGGGTCAATCCGCCCGCTGATATCTCGTTAATTTGGACCTAATCTAATTTGAACGAACGATCAAACTTTGCACACAAATAGAGGAATCTTGTCGCCAAATGCGGCTATAGCGTCGACCTGGCGCAGATTTAGTCTGGACTTTCACTGATCACATCAGGCACACTATCGACCAATGTAGAAGTCGCCTTGCTGCGCCCTCTTTTCCAAAACCTGTCCTACCCGGCAGCAAACAGTAGATCTGGGAATTACTGATGGATATCCGCAAAGTAAAAAAACTCATCGAGCTTCTTGAAGAGTCAAATATCAACGAAATCGAAATCAAAGAAGGTGAAGAGTCTGTCCGCATCAGCCGCGGCGCAACAGCACCCTTAATGCAAGCAGCCCCTATGATGGCTGCGCCAGTAGCCGCGCCTGCAGCCCCAGCTGCAGCACCCGTAGCTTCTACCGAAGCTGCCCCTGCAGCGCCTGCAGGCCACACAGTTAACTCTCCAATGGTTGGTACTTTCTACCGTTCACCTTCACCGAGCGCTCCAGCATTCGTTGAAGTTGGTAAGAGCGTGAAAGCGGGCGACGTTATCTGCATTGTCGAAGCGATGAAGATGATGAACCAGATCGAAGCGGACAAGAGTGGCGTTATTGAAGCGATCCTCGTCGAAGATGGCCAGCCGGTTGAATACGACCAGCCTCTGATCATCATCGCCTAAGCACCTAACCAATAGAGGATCAAACCTATGCTGGATAAAGTGCTTATTGCCAACCGTGGCGAGATCGCTCTTCGCATCTTGCGTGCCTGTAAAGAGCTTGGCATCAAAACAGTTGCTGTACACTCACAAGCCGACCGTGACCTGATGCACGTTCGCCTAGCAGACGAAGCCGTCTGTATCGGCCCTGCAGCTTCTGCACAGAGCTACCTCAATATTCCTGCTCTTATTGCAGCAGCCGAGGTGACAGACTCCATGGGTATCCACCCAGGGTACGGCTTCCTTGCAGAGAATGCTGACTTCGCCGAGCAGGTCGAGCGCTCGGGTTTCGCTTTCATCGGCCCGCGCGCTGAAACCATCCGCCTAATGGGCGACAAGGTCTCAGCTATCCAGGCGATGCAGAAAGCGGGCGTTCCAACGGTACCCGGTTCCGATGGACCACTCCCTTTCGACGACATCGAAGCGATGCACAAAATTGCGCGCCGTATCGGTTACCCGGTAATCATTAAGGCCGCAGCCGGTGGCGGTGGCCGCGGAATGCGTGTGGTGCACACCGAAGCGCACCTGCACAACGCTGTACAGGTGACGCGCTCGGAGGCAAAAGCTGCCTTTGGTGATGAAACTGTCTACATGGAGAAGTTTCTTGAGAAGCCTCGTCATGTCGAAGTTCAGGTTCTTGCCGACGGTCAGGGCAATGCGATTCACCTCTACGACCGCGACTGCTCACTACAGCGTCGCCACCAGAAGGTTGTCGAAGAGGCACCCGCTCCACACCTGGACCCAGAAGCGCGAGCAAAAGTACTCCAAGCCTGTGTCGATGCCTGTATTGAGATCGGCTACCGCGGTGCGGGTACGTTCGAGTTCCTCTATGAGGATGGTGGTTTCTACTTCATCGAGATGAACACTCGTGTACAGGTTGAACACCCGGTGACTGAGCAGGTAACTGGCGTCGACATTGTTAAGGAGCAGCTGCGTATCGCCTCAGGCCTGCCGCTGTCGATTAAACAAGAGGATGTGGTGCTGCGCGGTCACTCGTTTGAGTGCCGTATCAATGCTGAAGACCCCAAAACCTTCATGCCCAGCCCAGGTCCCGTGAACTACTTCCATGCGCCAGGTGGTAACGGTATTCGTGTAGACTCTCATATCTACTCTGGCTACAAAGTACCTCCGCACTACGACTCGCTGATCGCTAAACTCATTACCTTTGCTGATGACAGAGAGACAGCCATGGTTCGCATGCGCAATGCCCTCGATGAGATGGTAATTGATGGCATTAAGACCAACATTCCTCTGCACCATGACATCATGCGTGACACCAACTTTGAGGTAGGTGGCGTAAATATCCACTATCTCGAGAAGAAGCTTGGACTCTAAGCACCCAGAAAGGCTCGCAACTCTGCAGTAGAGTGCGAGCCTTTTCTTTTTATTCCCTCCAGCATGAGCGATACTTGCACTACTCAAGTTCAAGGATAACTCAATGCCCTGGTTACAAATTAAGGTTCAAACCTCTCCCGATCACGCTGAGCAGTACGAAGACCTCCTACTAGCCGCGGGATGTGCTGCTGTCACCTATCAGGACAGTGAAGATCAGCCGATCTTCGAACCCGACCTCGGAACGACTCCTCTATGGAATAATACGACCGTTACCGGTCTGTTCGCAGCTGAACATAACCTCGAGGAGACGCTTAACCTGCTAAACGAGTCCCAAGCCGAGATATTTGGTAACACCGATACTGTCCCCGCATTTCGGTCCGAAATTCTCGAAGATAAGGATTGGGAGCGCGAGTGGATGAGTCACTACCACCCGATGCAGTTTGGTGAGAACTTCTGGGTATGCCCTAGTTGGTGTGAGGTACCTGACCCTCAGGCGGTCAATCTAATGCTAGATCCAGGACTCGCCTTCGGTACCGGCACGCACCCTACAACGGCACTGTGCCTAGAGTGGTTGGCGTCCCAGGATCTAAAAGATCAGCAGGTTGTCGATTATGGCTGTGGTAGCGGCATTCTTGGTATCGCCGCCCTGCGTCTCGGTGCTGAGAGTGTGGCTGGGGTAGATATCGATCCACAGGCGTTACAAGCCACCCAAGACAATCTCGCTCGCAACCAGCTAGGCGCCAACCGTTTGCCCGTCTACTTCCCCGATGCTGTTCCAGAGCTAGAGGTGGATTGTCTAGTGGCTAACATCCTTGCCGGTCCCCTGAAGCAACTGGCTCCTACTTTAGCAGGACTGCTTAAGCCGGGCGGTAAACTCCTTCTATCAGGTCTGCTACACTCACAAGGTGAGGAAGTAAGTGAACACTATTCGCAGTGGTTCGATATGGAACCTGCCGCGAGCAAGGAAGAGTGGATCCGGCTTACCGGAACCAAGCGTTAGGGAGAGATAGTTGGTAATCACGCAGTGCCCAGAGTGCCAAGCTCTATTTAGAGTGAGTGAAGGTCAGATGCGTCTAGCGCAAGGCCAAGTTCGCTGCGGTGCATGTCTGACCGTATTTGATGCGAAGAGTCACGCTTTGCAGCGTGTCGCTCAACC
>JABXHP010000178.1 GCA_013373575.1 Oceanospirillaceae bacterium
ATCTCAGCCGAATTGGTCGACGATCTTCTTCAATCATTACCGAATGATGTATCCGCGAAGATCCCGCAGAGTGTAGTTCGGGACCTGGTACCTGCATGCAGTCGATGATGTTCAAATTTTCTGAACGTCCCCAGTTTGCCCATAGCGGCCGTTCAAATCGCCTTTTATCACCACTTTTGAATGGCAAAAATGATCAGCAGTCGACTACAAAATCAGATAATCTATCCCTATCTCGCAGTTTGTCGTCTTTGACTCCGTTCTTGCCTAGTCAGTTTCATTTAGATCTTTATGCCGAGCCAAGATGTCTAGGCCTTGCTGCTTCCAGAAATGGAGAAGGTCGATGAAGATCCAGTTTTCAGCTAGTTTTTCACCCTCTCGACGGTAGATATCGATTACCCGCATATCAGCGCGCTTGCCGGTTGCCGGCATGCCCATGAAACCGCCAGTTGCCTCTAAAGTAAGATTTGGCCAGCCAAAAAAACCGCCGAAATGCCCTTCAGCCATTCGGCACACATGACCATTGAACGTGCGATCTTTGAAACTTGCTCTGAAAACACCGGAGTGCTGCTTAACGTAGCGGTCGATAGTGTAAGTCGCCCCGATACCTGTTGGCCCCCACCAGACCATATCATCGTGCCAAGTACGGCCGAGCTCCTCCTCAATGGGTACATCTTTCTGCCAGGTTGAGACATCAGAGACCATGGAGTTGATAAGATCGAGTGTCTTTTCTGACTCTTCGAGCGGCTGCGTCTCAAACAGCAATCCACCATGACCATTGGGCCCAGGTTGAACAAGCTGTGCCCCTGTCATTTGCGGAAAAGGTTGGAGTCCAGCCTGCATCATCAAGTGCGGAATATCGAAATACATCGCTGTATCGACAATCTTGCCGTGCGATACCTTATTGAACTCACAGTATCTAAACATGACGATACGTCCCGTGGGTGCGATTCCCAGCCAAGACTTGTCAAATAGCCCCATCAGGTGCCCCATCGACACCACCCAAACAGCGTCGTCTTCTGAGTCGACGCAGTTATGGCCGGCCATGAATATATCTTGGCGGCGCTGCATACGCACTATTGAGCGCTTTAGCGGAACCCAGAACTCTTCATAGACCTTTGCATAATCGTTAATCTCATTAAACGGATGATAACCGCGCCAACGGTACTCTGAACCGATAAAGGCACTACAACTAGCAAACGCGGCCTCACTACGACCTGTTTCAAGACACGAATCCAAGGCCGCGTAGTACTCCATAACCAACTTTTTTTGTGACTGAAACATGGGGTGTTCCTACAAGTTTCCTGAACAATTATTGGAGCAGCGCACAGCTGGACTCAAGTGCGATTCCGCTCGAAATTCGTCCATGCCTGCTCAAACTTTTCAAAGTTGAAGCCGGCTTCTCGCGCTGGTTCTAAAATCAACGCTTCAGACGCTAACAGCTTATCGATCGCGTCACTGATTCTTGGGATCACCTCAGGCGGGATAACGACAGCACCATGCTGGTCAGCATGAATGAGGTCTCCATCCGCGATTTTAAGCCCAAACACCTCCACGGGTTCACCTATCGTTCGTACATGTACGAAGCCGTGACTCGGTCCAATCGAACCAGCCAGCACGGTAAAGCCCTCAGCGAGATCATCCAGATCACGCATTAATCCATTGGTTAACGCGCCGCAAACCCCAAGCCCCTTATGAACGGTTGTGTTGACCTCACCCCAGTAAGCGCCAACTGCTTCGTCGCCGTCGACATCCTCGATAACAGCTACACGATACTCGGGCCCTGTTGCCATATGCCTGTAGTAGTTCATGCGCCGTTGTCGGATAACATCGGCCGATTCAGAAGGTGGCTCGACAGCTGCAATTTGAGCTGTTCGAGCGAATCCAACCATGGCTCCGTTCTTAGGCGCCGAACAGATAACCTGGCCTCGTGTAAACTGATTGAAACCCCGTTTACCCTGAACCACCTCAATCGCATTACAGATTGTTGGCGTGTCGTACTGTTTCAGTTTTGCAATTAATTCATTCGTTACCACTTGCTAACCACTCCTCTAGCGCTCGGTTTGTCGAGTTAGGTTGCTCTAATGTTGGAAGGTGACCAGCACCCTCAATGATCTTCAAAACTGAGTGGGGTATTCGCTTATGCATCAGTTCATGCCGATCAAGCGGACACAATTGATCGTCCCGGCCCATCAAAATTAAGGTAGGGGCTTGAATTAATGAAAGCGCTAAGACTTGATCAGGACGATTCTGCAACAGACGCGATTGTGCTATGAAACGCTGTGGGCCCAAATCAACTGCCATCGTTACGACTTTATTAAGCACAGCACCTCGATTTTGACAGGCATCACTAAGGTACTTCGGCTTGTACTCTTCCCGAATGATCGACTCTAAAGCTGCGGGGTTGTGCCGTACCTCATCTATTTGAGGATCACGCGCCTTTTTTACGGCATCAGTCTCTGCTTTGGCGTTTGTGTCCAGAAGCGCAAGACGCTCAATCCGCTCGGGTGCCCGCCGAACGAGCGCCAGTGCTACGATGCCACCAAGTGATAAACCTGCCAACGAAAAGCGCGATGGCAGTTGTTTCAGAAGGTCGTCTATAAGCCCATCCATCGTTTGATGCAGACCATAGTCAGGTACGTGCAGCCCGTAGCACTTACCAAAATGCTCTAATTGCGGCGCAAATAGGCGCTGATCGCACATAAGCCCCGGTAAAAAAACCAGTTGTTCCATCTACTTAGCAGCCAGTTCTGCACCGGCGACTAGGGAAGCGAGCTTGGCTTGAGCGATACTTGGATCAACTGCGCCAAAACCAGCAAAAGTACCAAACCCGCAGTCAGTGCCGGCAATAACACGCTCTGACCCAACGATGTCCGTGAATTTGCGAATGCGCTGAGCAACGAGCTCTGGATGCTCAACAAAATTTGTAGTGGTATCGAGTACGCCCGGCACCAAAATCTTATCATCGGGGATCTCTGACTTCCGGTCGCGAAAAACTGTCCACTCATGTCCGTGTCGCGGGTTAGAAGTCTCGAACAGCAACTGGCTCGCCTCGGTCTTCATCAGAACGTTGAACACTTTGTCCATAGGAATATCGCAGCAGTGGGGCCCCTCGTAGTTTCCCCAACAGATGTGCACGCGAACTCGCTCCCGCGGAATATTTCGCAGTGCATGGTTTAGGGCCTCAACATTTTGCTCGGCAATGCAGATAAACTCAGCATCTGTTAGATCGTTGAAGAGCATATGGCGCGATAGGGCTAAGTCTGGGCAGTCAAGTTGTAAATCGAGCCCCGAGGCTACAATCGTCTCATATTCACTCTGCATAGCTTCCGAGAGAGCTATAAGGTAAGCCTCACGCGATGGGTAGTAGGTGTTCTGCAGAAACAACGAAATAACACCAGGGGAGGCGGCGTTCATAAACCCCCTTGTCACACCCTGTGCAGTCATAGCTTGGCGCAAGTTGTTGATGTCTTTCTGCAACTCGAGATTATCTTTCACCGAAACCGGCGCAACACACATGGGTCGGCTGTAGGTCGGCGTGCCACCCGATTGGGCTACACGTTCGAGAAAGCTTGGAAACATTTTTAGATCCGCGGGTGCATTGCGCGGACTGTCCCCTTCGAATCCGGTGTAACGATCCTTGACATAGGTTGCGTAACTTATCTTCGAAGTCTCGCCATCGGATACGATATCGATGCCGACCTGCTTCTGCATCTGCACCTTGGCATCAACATGCCGAGTCATTGCAGCATCGAAAGCCGCTTGGTCATAGGGCTCGTTGCGCTCGCGTGCAAAGAGGTAGTCAACTACCTCCTGCTCCCGGGGTAGTGATCCTACATGCGTTGTTAGGACAGGTTTCATATCGCTAGCTCCTTATTTAGCATCGGACCAAGTAAGACCGGCGGCGTCATTGGTACGAGTAACCCTAAAAATCGCCGCCTCACCACTCATCGCGACCTCGATCTGATGCTCCAGACCGGGCGGTACCCAGCAGGTGTCACCGGGGCTGAGATTGAGCACCTCCTCTCCCCAGCTAATACGCCAGTGGCCATGCATAACCATGTAGACGAGGTCTTTGGGGACAGTGCAGTTACTCGCATCTAATGACGCTTCACTGAGCATATCCACGGTGAAACCGGGCCGGTCCCTGATCAGGCCTGTTTCGCTGATCACGTCACAGGGCTGGCCTTTGGCGAGCGCGCGCATATCCAGGTAGCGTCCAATATATTTCGGTACTACTTGATTTACCTTGAAGTCAGGCAGAAGCGCCAACTCCGCTTCACTCAGAGGTCGCATCGGTGTCTCGTTGGCTGGCAACTGCTCGCCACGTTTTGTGTCATAAAGACGGCCAGCACTGCTCAGCTGTAGCCCATGAGCCTGTGCCGTGTGCAGCACCTCGGGCGCCCAAGTAACTCCGCCACCGGCATCGTCGCCACCGAGCATCGACATAATGACTCCATAGTCGGTGCCAACGTTCTCAAATCCCCTGAATACCTGGGTTGGGATGTTAAAAATATCGCCTTCTTCCAATACAACCTCGCCCGACTTACCGTCGCGCCCCCAGAAAAAACGCCAGCGACCTTTTAGTACAAAGAAAACCTCAGCCGTATTGTGGAAGTGCAACGAGTTAGTGCAGCCCGGAGGCTGACCTGCAGCACCTATATTGAAACCTGGGCTAGCCTTAATATGCACATGCTGATCGGGGGACTCCGTTACACCGGCGCCGATGATCGTAAAGTTCTCCTTGCGATCAGATCCCGGAGTATGAGCATCAATGAACGCCGTTCTACATGGTATGAGTTCGCCGAAACGAACATAAATTGGTGTATTAATAGCAGCCTACCCCGTTTGTAACGCAATCTGCTTCCAGATTACAGTTTCATCAAACAACACATATTCACGGCGCAAGCCCCAAGGACCAAACTCCGCATGTGCTATACCCATAATATAAACCTCGGCACCGGAAGGTTGTCCGAAAGCTCCCCAACCCGAGTGTTTACCTTTCAAACTGAAACGGATTGCAGCGCGCGGTGGCATAAGTCGATCCTCGCGTCCAATCTGATGCTCGATGGTGAATTGCGCATCTGGAAAGCTCGCTCTCAAACCCAACCAGAAACGGTCAACGGAGCTAAAAGAGACCCCCTCTTCCCCACCTGGATATGCTGTTAACACAGCACGATCGTACTCTTTAGAGACAATGCCAAAATCAGCGTTGAAAAGTGCATGCAGAATATCGGCGTAGCGTGCTCCCCAGACATTGTCATTGCCACGACCTGAATAGGGCCCTGCAATATCGACTTCGTCGGTAAATGGGACTTTTGCTTGCGCAACACCACCCTCGCGTTCGATCTGGTCCACAGCATAGGTTTTTGGTTCCCAGCCCAACTGACGCACTATGGCGCCCTGATCGCGAACCAACCACTCATCGGTAATTTTGTTATCCTTGGCATAGCAGTCTGCGATGATGCGGTAGCGCAGTTTCGCACCGCTCGCTTTTCCATAGACTCCATCGCCAGTGTGGGTTGCGGTAGAGATGATTCGGTGCGATGAGAGCATGCCCTGCTCTTCATCTCCAGACCATATAACGTCTTCCCCAAAGAGCGTGCGGTCAGGGAACTCAGCAAGGGTGGACATCGTCGCGCCAATTACCTGAGCGTTGCCAACAACTACCGAGGCGGGTGATCGCACAACAATCTCGTCGCCATAATAGTCATGCAACGTCGCGAGGCCTCGGTCCTCCCAGATCTCCTTCGTTATCTTGATGATGTAATCGGGAAAATCGGTAAACTTTTGGTCAAAACCCTTCATTCAGTGTCTCCTGAGCGCTGTGGACAACTGCGCCGAACAATCAGCTCAGCCGCAAGCTCTATGTGTTGTGGCTCCTGATTTTGTTGGTTATCAAACAAAAGCCTCAGTGTCTCTAGAACCATCGATTCGGCCGGTTGGCGCACAGTGGTTAACTCGAATGAGGGCCACGCCGCAAGAGGAACATCATCAAAGCCAACAACTGAAATATCCTCGGGAATGCGCAGACCAAATTCCCGTTCAATCACACCAATTCCAGCAAACGCCATATGATCGTTAGCAAAAAAGATCGCATCCGGACGCGTGTCGGCCTGAAGCATCTGACGGACCGCTTCCTTAGTCATATCAAAATCGAAATTACCTACACCACGAGAGTGAAGGGAGACTCCCCTCTTATGCATGGCATCCAGGAAGCCGCGCTCACGTTCACGTTGAGTGGAGGCTTGCTCCCAACCAGCCAGAAATGCAATTCGCTTAAAACCGTTGTCTATAAGGTGGTGCGCTATTAGCGCACCGCCACTTCGGTTGTCTGTCGTTACCGAGTGAAAAGCATTGTTTTCGACTGTACGGTTAAGCAGCACAACAGGAATGCCCGCTGCTTGGCAACGGTCGGCCAGACCCGAGCTCATGCTAACCGAGGCTAGCACAACACCATCGACCTGATAATCTAGGATCTCGGCGGTTACCTCTTCGATATCATCCTGATTGCTAGCGATAAACATCAGGGGATGATAGCCGCGAGTACGTAGTTCCCGGGAGAGGAGCTCCAACAACTCTGGATAGAACTGGTTATTAAGATAGCTAATCACCACACCAATCGTCCGGCTACTGCCTGTGATCAGCGAGCGAGCGAGTATATTTGGGCGGTAACCGAGTTCTATCGCTGCTTCACGAACCCGTTTTTCCATCGCCTTGGAGACTGAAGCTCCGGGTGTAAAGACCCGGGAAACCGCCGACTGACTGACGCCGGCGTATCGCGCCACATCGTTAGCAGTGACTTTTGCCATCGTACTATCCCACCGTCCAGCCGCCATCAACGAGCATTGA
Organism: Oceanospirillaceae bacterium; assembly: GCA_013373575.1. Taxonomy (GTDB): domain Bacteria; phylum Pseudomonadota; class Gammaproteobacteria; order Pseudomonadales; family Balneatricaceae; genus Marinobacterium_E. Next base: position 6,850 of record JABXHP010000178.1, read on the forward strand.
TGAACCCGTCACGAGGGAAGATGCATCAGATGCGAGATAGACAATTGCTCCCATCAGATCCTCAACTTCGCCGACACGCCCTAACTTGATCTTATTCTCAATCCATTCGCGCCGTGCAGGATTAGCAAAGGTCGCTTCGGTCAGTTCCGTTCGAATGAAAGTAGGGCAGACAGTGTTAACACGTATCCCCTTTTTGCCCCACTCCATCGCCATAGCCTTGGTAAAACCCTCGACCGCAAATTTAGAAGCGCAATAGACACTGCGATCGATGCCACCAACATGACCCATTTGAGAGGATATGTTTATTAACGAAGCGCAACGCGCTGCATCGGCGGCACGCCTTGCGACAGCAACCGTGAGAAAATAGGCTGCCTTTAAGTTCAGTGCGATTACCGCGTCAAAGTCGCTCTCCTGAGTTTCAAACGCCGCTGCGTGTCTCGCCAAGCCTGCACTGTTTACCAGAACATCGAAGGGCTCTACGCGCGCAACGAAATCGTTCAACGCTGCCGTATCGGTTATATCGAGGACGGTGAAACTTGCACTGTCCCCGCGCTCACGTAACGCATCGACAATTTCCCTGAGTCGATCTTCACGACGCGCCACAAGATGCACTTGAGCTCCTGCCTCAGCAAGGGCGCTAGCACAGGCCACCCCGATACCTGAGGAGGCCCCGGTAACCAAGGTGCGTTTACCAACTAGCTTAAAACTTGGGGAGAGTGGCAATTTCAAACTAAATCTCCATGTAACGCTACAGGCCCCACGCTACGCGTTTTATTGAACTCCCGCATTCGCTCAAACAGGTCTACACCGAGCTGGCGATAAATATCGATAAAGTCTATGAGAACCCAATTTTCGCGGATAACTCCATTTTCTAAGCGCCAAAAATCTAGCGATCGGAGATCTATTTTCTGCCCAGCTGGTGCGATCCCGAGCCAACCATCCGCGGTTAAGGTCTGACGCATGTTAGGCCAGCCTGTAAGACCAACATACTCACCCTCACCAAAAGCATGCCATTTTAATTGGTCATCGGACTGACCTCGATCAGGCATCGCCTTGAGGAAAGGTATCTGATGCCAATTACGAAAACCGGTAATACCTCGACAGGTCCCGATACCCGCAGGCCCGTACCAATTCATCAGAGGGTGCCAGAATCGTTCCAGCCTCATCACCTCCGGACCACCTTGAGTCGGATGTTTTACGAGGTGAGCTAGCATATCGAGTACTAGCGCGGTGCTACGTCCACCCTGCTGCGGGTCGGCGTTGCGAATAGATAGTCCATCGCAGGTAGCCGGTCCCGGCACCCAGCACTCTTTGCCTAAGGAAGGCGCAAGCGGCCAAAAGGTGCACTGTTTGATCAGCTCCGGGATATCCCAAATCGCCTGAATCTCAACCACCTTGTTATCGCGAACCCGATAGAACTCATGAAAACGCATATAGACAAGATGTCCACTTGGCGGGATATCGAGCCAGGGGCGAACCGAGCTACCAACATAGTGGCCTGCACAGCCGATCCAGTGCTCGCCCGCCGCGTCGGGCCCATCCATAACAATGAAGTCACGCCGCTCTAAATCTGGTATGGCGAGCAACAACGGAGCGTAAACCTCCTGGTACAGCGCATCAGCACTTTCGATGTCGCCAAAAGGGGCACACATATGAATCTCAACCGTCTCGGCCAACAAAGCGTCAAGAGCTGTGGGCACCCCTCCGGCTTTAAAATTGGCCATCGCGGTGCGCATCGGTTCCAGTAGTGATTTCACACTTGCATGGGACAACACTGTCATTCTGATTACTCCGCTCGCTGGCCGTAAGGAACATCCTTGTTACCGTAGCGGCGCACTCGAATGTTGCACTGTTCAGCATGACCAACAAAGCCCTCCAGCATACAGAGGCGAGAGCCATACTCACCGATCTTAACCGCTGCCTCATCAGTAGTGATACGCTGGTAGCTGTGGGTTTTGAGGTACTTGCCTACCCAAAGACCACCCGTATAACGACCCGCCTTCTTAGTTGGCAGTGTATGGTTTGTACCGATAACTTTGTCACCATTTGATACGTTGGTACGTGGGCCCAAGAAGAGCGCACCGTAGCACGTCATGTTCTCGAGGAACCAATCATCACGATCAGTCATGACCTGAACATGCTCGTAAGCCATATCATCAGCGACACTAAGCATCTCTTCATAAGTGTCACAGAGAATGACCTCACCGTAGTCACGCCAGCTCGCCGATGCTGTATCCGCAGTAGGTAAGATCTCTAAAAGTCGGTCTACCTCTTTAAGGGTATCTTGCGCTAGCTTCTCAGAGTTCGTTATCAGACAGGCTGGGGAGTTATAGCCATGCTCCGCCTGTCCAAGCAGATCTGTAGCTACCAATTCGCCATCGACCGTTTCATCAGCAATTACCATCGTTTCTGTCGGCCCAGCAAATAGGTCTATCCCAACACGTCCATAGAGCTGGCGTTTCGCCTCAGCAACAAAAGCGTTACCAGGACCGACGAGCAGATGAACAGGTTCAATACTCCCTGTGCCCAGCGCCATCGCGCCAACCGCTTGGATACCGCCTAGCACATAGATCTCGTGCGCTCCACCGAGGTGCATAGCCGCAATAACTGCTGGATTGGGCTCACCGTTGAAAGGTGGAGTACAAGCGATAATTCGCGGAACACCCGCTACGCTGGCGGTCGCCACTGACATATGCGCAGATGCAACCATAGGGAACTTGCCACCGGGCACATAACAGCCAACCGACTGCACCGGTATATTTTTGTGCCCCAAAATAACCCCAGGCATCGTCTCGACCTCAATGTCGAGCATAGAGTCACGCTGTGCTTGAGCAAAATTTCTCACCTGTGCTTGGGCAAATTTAATATCTTCCATGTCACGGGGTGAAACTTTGGCGATAAGTGATTGGATCTCTTCTTCGCTTAGACGGAACGCCGTGGGTGAGTAACCATCAAATTTTTCCGCCAACTCGCGTACAGCGATATCACCACGCGCCTCGATGTCAGCTAACGTCGCTTCGACCACTTCACGGGTTTTGCGATCATCTTCAGCTTTCGCAGCAGCAGTCTTTGCACTTTTCAAATACTTAATCATTATTTTTACCTCAGTGTTTGAAAACTAACCTTTAACAGCGCCTGCGGTTAGACCGCTTACTATTTGACGCTGGAAGAACATAACCAGGATGAAAAGCGGCACAGTAGCGGAAACTACCGCCGCTACCGCGAACATCACATTACCCTCGGTCTGCGTGGTGCCAAGGAACGAGGCGATCTTTGGAATCATCGTTTGGTTCTCTTTGCTGAGCAGCATCGAGGTGATGGCAAAATCGTTGTAGGCCAAAAGGAAACTAAACAGTCCAGTTGTAATAACGCCTGGCCACATTACTGGAATAATAACCCGACGGAATGCCTGGAACTGAGTACAGCCATCAACTTTAGCGCTCTCGTCCAGCTCTTTCGGAATTTTTGAGAAGAAGCTGTGCAGCATCCAAAGTGTAAATGGCTGATTTATCGCCACCAGTACAATAATGCTGGTCGCCAAGTGCCCCCATAAATTCCACTCAAAAAACGGCAACAGATAGCCGGCCACCAGCGTTATAGGCGGCATAGCTCGGAAGATCAACGCCACAATCAAAATCCAAAAGGTGTAATTGTAAGTTGAGCGGGACAACGCATATCCACCCAAGGTTCCGAGCGTCAGAGAAATCAAAACGGTAAAGAAACAGACAATAAAAGTGTTGAGCGCCGACCGCCAAAACTCCTCTTCAATCCAAGCACCCTCGTAACCAGCTCCCGTATAGGCTGACCCATACTCGACTAATGTGCGAGGCCCGGTTATTGCAGAACGCCAATCCTCCTTTGAGAAGAAATCAAGTTCGACTTTGAAGGAACCCCAAAGCGTCCAAAGAAATGGGAAGGCTGCTAATACCAGCCACAGTACCAGTATCGACCCAGTAAATAGGCGCATTTGCCACGGTGCTTTTCGACTAGACAACATGCTTAGGCCCTCTTCGAAGCAAAATCTTTCCACGTTCTTACCAACACGGGAGCCAGCAATACTGCTACTCCAAGAATTGTGAGAACGGAGGACGCAGACGCCGAACTTAACTGTCGGGTCTCACCGCTTAAATCGTTAAAAATAAACCAAGATAGAGAGGTCGCATGCGCTTCAGAGCGGAAACCAACTATTGGCTCGAACACCCTAAAATTGTCCATCAACTGGATAAGTGCCACAAAAGTCACCAGCGGCATCAGATGCGGAATGATGACGTAACGTACTTGCTCCCAACGAGAAGCACCATCTATGCGAGCGCTCTCCAATGTTTCCTGGGGCACTGTTTGTAGACCCGCATAGAAAACAACAAAAGAGAACGGCGCGGAGTGCCAAACACCATAAACGATCAACATAATCCAAGTTAATGTGGTCGACGCTTTCAGAGATAAGTCGGGATCGCTAAATAGCCACTGAATAGCCGAACCGATCACGCCACGACTATCTATCATCCAGTAGAGAACTAGCGAACCGATAAGCGGCGAGACAATCATCGGTAGAAGCGAGAAAAAAATTGCTAGCCCCTTGAGGTGTCGGTGCAACGAATTCACACCCAGCGCAATCAACAGACCGAAAGCCAGCATTAAAGGCGTTACTGTGAAAGTGAATACCAACGTGAAGCCAAGCGCCCGGTAAAGGGGCAAGTTATTCAGGCGATCTAAAAAATCACCAACAGACTCACTAGCTTCCCAAGCGGTAGATAGCTCATTAATCGCCAGGTGTCCGCGGTCGAAGTAGATATCCAAGCCAACAAACTTACCAAGCGGTTGTTCTGAGCGCCGCTGTGCTGTCGCCTCTTGATCGATGATCGTTTCAGTCTTACAACCAAAGGGATTGCAATTCTCTGTTTCGATGAGAACCGCATCGTGCGGCGTAAAGACCGACTGCGTTATCACAGACACGATCGGTAACGCGATGAAAAGCAACATCGCTACCAGTGTCGGAAACATAAACAAAAAGAACGTCTTGTGCTTCATTGGAACACCCGAGAAAGTTTATAAAAGAGTTGCCCCGCCGTTGGTTGACGGGGCGCAGAGCTATTAGAGGAAGCCCTTCTCTTTCGCGGCAGCTATGTAAGCGGCCTCTGCATCGGCAAGTGCCTGCTCAGCACTCTCTTTGCCTTGCATGAAGTCGGTCAACTCGTTCCCCAGCGCAGTATGCATTAGACCCATGTATGGCAACATCGGGTAAGGTAGGGTGTTCATATTAACCGCCTCAAATACACCCTGTGCTTGGGCCGTTGGCTCATATCCATCAATTAGCCATACTGCAAGAGGGCTCATCTCGTCATCCATACGCTCTGGGGCAATACCATTTGCCATCGCAACGAACGTGGCCTCTGCTTCACTATCCGAGATGTTTTTAGCGACTGTAAACCCGTCCCACCATAGGGTTGACGCAGGTGCTTTACCCTCACCTACCATCAGTGGACCAGCGATTGCCAAGCCATCGGCCACCTCTTGTGAAACACCTTCAGCAGTACCTAAAGTTGCGGCACGGCTGCCCCACATATTCATCATTGCAACATTGCCCGCGCGGAACTCAGCGTTTGTTGCGTTGGAGTCGTGTGTGAGAAAATCTGGATTCATATAAGCTGAGAGCGACTTCATCATATTCAGAGCACTAATGCCGGCTGGACTATTAACCGTAGGATTAGCACTGCCGGCCTCGAAGAATTCACCGCCGTAGCCAAGGAACATGTTGTTAAACTCTTGCGCCAAGTTCCAGCCGGCGGCATACGCTCCGCCAATAGGGTTCTGGGCCACACCTTCCGTACGCAACTTCTCGGCGATTTCAAGCATCTCTTCGTATGTCTTTGGTGGCTTCGCTCCAATTTTCTCGAGCATGTCAGCGCGGTACACTAGATGCTGAGCGTTGGCCATGAAGGCAACTGCCATGATTTTACCGTCGATAGTAATCAGCTGATTCTCTTTGATGTTCTGCCCGTGCCTAGCCACTAGATCATCCAGCGGACGGATAACATCTTCGTTCATCAGCGCAACAATCGAGCTGTTAGCAATAATTGCCGAGGTGTACTCGGCAGGATTGCCCGTCATACCAGCTACGTTCAATTTCTGGTGGTCCGCCGTTAAGTTAGATTTAACCTCGCCACCGTTACACTCCTTCGCTCCATCAACGACCGCATGGATTGCAGGAAACTCGTTACCAATAATATTGACTCGATCATTGATCGTACAAGCAGCCCAACTTACCGTGCTGGCAGTGACAAGAGCTGTCGCTAGAGCAATTTTCTTAAGCTTCATGTGTTCTCTCCATTTTATTTTTTTCTATCGAACGTTCTGCTTAGCGCCTTAGTTATGCGTCTAAGCGGGCGCCTGTCTTGGCATCAAAAAGATGTAAGTGATCAACAGGAACTCGTATCGAAACCTGATCACCTATCTCTGCTCGGTAGCCCTTATCGGCTCTCACCGCCACTAAGGCGCCACCAATTCGTACGGTGACCATGACTGCGTCACCCAAAAGTTCCAAAGAGTAGATTGGCGCGTTGATTTGGCCGTCACTATCCACCACCTGGGCGTCCTCTGCACGAAACCCCAAGGTGGCGTCTAAATCGCCAGTGCTAAGCCCAGTTATCTGAGTATTTTCCGCCTTGAATATCCCACCGGAAAGCTTACCGTCAACCAAATTCATTGCAGGCGAGCCGATAAAACTCGCAACAAAAGCATTGGCGGGGCGATCGTAGATTTCGGTAGGAGTACCAACTTGTTGCACAACGCCACCACTCATTACGACCACACGATCTGCCAGAGTCATCGCTTCGATCTGGTCATGAGTTACATAAATAGTGGTGACTTTGAGTTCGTGGGATAGGTTCTTGATCTGAGCACGTGTCGATACACGAAGCTTGGCGTCTAGGTTCGATAAGGGCTCATCCATCAAGAATACTTTTGGCTTGCGTACGATTGCTCTGGCCAACGCTACTCGTTGGCGTTGACCACCCGAAAGTTCCGCTGGCTTGCGTTCAAGAAATGGTTCCAATTCCACCATTGCAGCGGCACGCATCACCATTTCATGATGCTTGTCTTTCGGCACCTTGCGAATTTTCAACGGGAAGCCGATATTTTCGTAGACAGACATATTCGGATAGAGCGCGTAGGACTGAAATACCATCGCCACATCTCGATCCTTTGGCTCGAGATCATTCACTTCAGCACCGTCAACCAATATCGAGCCTGACGTCACTTCCTCCAACCCTGCAATCATTCGCATGGTTGTAGTTTTACCGCAACCCGACGGCCCGAGAAGCACGAGAAACTCTTTATCTGCGATCTCTAGGTTGAGATTTTTGACTCCAATGAAATCACCCCAGGACTTATTTAGATTTCGAAGCGTGATACTCGCCATATTGAAGATTGCTCACATTTATTATTTGAATACGTATGCAATCGAAGTTAGCAATATTTGCATACGAATGCAATAGAGCAAGTCAATTTAGCTGATCTTAACTTGGGAGTCAGAACATATGAATAAAACTAGGATATCACTGACCTTGTCAGATGGCATTTTGATCAGGACATCTAAACACGAGAGCCCATTGATATATGCATCTGAGACGCCTAGGGTATGTTGGGTTTCTCTCCAATCGACCACTACAGCCGCTTATAGCCTAAACCTGACATAGAACGAGGGAGCTTTCGAACGACCGCTTTTGCGGGAAGTTTGCCGTTCACGGAGCAAGGATTCGAATGGCGGCTCTTGCGGGACTATTGCCTTTCTCCCCCGCAATCGAACCGTCTTACCGACCAAATTATGCTCCTAGGTGTTCGACACCACCGAACTGACCCATCATCAAGTCATTTCTATCGGAGAGATCACGTCATGTCCGGCATCTG
>JABXHP010000345.1 GCA_013373575.1 Oceanospirillaceae bacterium
CTGGGTATCACCGCCATCCATCCACTTACCGGCGAAGAGGTGCCTGTCTGGACGGCGAACTTCGTTCTAATGGACTACGGCTCAGGCGCAGTCATGTCTGTCCCCGCGCATGATCAGCGCGACTACGAGTTTGCAGTTAAGTACAACTTGCCGATTAAGCAGGTTGTGAAACCTTTAGACGACAAGACCGAAATTGATCTGAGCAAAGAGGCGTTCACCGAAAAAGGTGTTCTGGTCAATTCAGGAGATTTTGACGACCTCGAATTTGATCTGGCGTTCAAAGCGATCGCTACTGAACTTGAGAGTAAAGGCCGCGGCAAGGTAACAATTCAGTTCCGCCTTCGCGACTGGGGCGTGTCGCGCCAGCGCTACTGGGGTGCACCTATCCCTGTAGTGAACTGTAATAGCTGTGGCGCAGTGCCTGTGCCAGAAGAGCAGCTACCAGTACTGCTTCCTGAAGAGGTCACCTTTGACGGTGTAGGCTCTCCCATCAAGAAGATGGAGAGTTTCATCAAAACCAGTTGTCCTAAGTGTGGTGCAGACGCAGAGCGTGAAACCGATACCTTCGACACCTTCATGGAGTCGAGCTGGTACTTTGCTCGCTACGCTAGCCGCTTCAGTGATAATAAAATGCTGGATCCACAGGCTGCAAACTACTGGCTGCCAGTCGATCAGTACATTGGTGGTATCGAGCACGCTATTCTTCACCTGCTCTACTCACGCTTCTACCATAAGCTGCTGCGTGATGAGGGGCTGGTAAACTCAGATGAGCCATTTGCGGGACTACTCTGTCAGGGCATGGTTCTGGCCGATAGCTACTACTATGAAGACGAACAGGGCGGTAAAGTTTGGGTATCACCCGTTGATGTTCAGATCGAAACTGACGACAAAGGCCGCGTAATCTCTGCCACTCATAAAGAGAGTGGACAGGCGCTGGTTCATGACGGCATGTCGAAAATGTCGAAATCGAAGAACAACGGTATCGACCCACAGGTGATGATCGATAAATACGGTGCGGATACTGTGCGCCTGTTTATGATGTTTGCCGCACCGCCAGAGCAGTCTTTGGAGTGGTCTGACTCTGGAGTAGAGGGCGCGCACCGCTTCCTCAAGCGCCTCTGGAAGCAGGTAACTGATCATCTAGCCAGTGGCCCTGTCGTCGCGCTTGATATTAATGCGCTGAGTGACACAGCCAAGGAACTGCGCCGCAAAACGCACGAGACGATTCAGAAGGTGAGTGACGATATTGAGCGTCGTCAGACATTCAATACTGCAATCGCAGCAGTAATGGAGCTCTCCAACACGATCAGTCGTTCTACAGATGATTCCGATCAGGGCCGCGCCGTCACTCAAGAGGCACTGGTGGCGGCAGTACAGCTGCTCTCTCCGATCGTGCCACACATCGCAGACGTCTTGCTAACAGAGCTTACAGGATCCGCTCAGACCGACAACTGGCCATCCGTTGATGAAAAAGCGCTTGAGCGCGACAGCATCGATATGGTTGTCCAAGTGAACGGTAAAGTTCGTGGCCGCATCCATGTTGCTGCCGATGCGGATAAAGCGATCATTGTGCAAATGGCGTTGGCAGAGGCTAACGTACAGAAACACATGGAAGGTAAAGCGGTACGCAAAGAGATCGTTGTACCCGGCAAACTGGTTAACCTGGTGGTAGGCTAAAGATGATAAACCGGCGCGCAGCTGTTCTACTGACTTTTACCCTGGCGCTTAGCGCGTGTGGCTTCAAACTCAAAGGGCTCTACGAAGTGCCTGAGTCGCTACAACAGCTGGTACTGGTTGAGACCAGCGCTCAGCCAACTGCACTAGGCCGCGAGCTTATAAACCAGCTCAGCGGTTCTGGTGTTGTAATCAATGAAAGCGCGCCATACCGACTTGAACTGGGCCAACCTCAGTACAATAAACGTGCGCTCACACTCAGTGCTCGGGCCGAGGCGCTCGAATACGAACTTAGCGGCAAAGTCATTTTCACGCTTTATCAAATGGGTAACGAAGCCCCTGTGCTTGAACGTGAGGTTAGCGCGGCACGCACCTATGATGAGAACGCTAACTCCGTTGCTCTGGAGTCACTCGAGAACAGCTACCGAACCGAGTTGAATCGAGTACTTGCCGATCAAATCGTGCGTCAATATTTGAGCTACGTACCCAACAACTGATGAAACTGAAGCCGGAGCAACTCGCGACCCAACTGGAGCGCAGCAGCTCCGAGCTGCCAGTCTATCTGGTGACTGGGGACGAGGCGTTACTGCATGGGGAAGCGGCCGACCTCATTCGCGCTAAGCTGCGTCAACTGGATTTTAGTGAACGTGAATTGATGCATGTAGATGCTCAGTTTAACTGGGACCAGGTTTTTGAATCTGCCAACAGTCTTTCTCTGTTTGCAGAGCGCAAAATCATAGAGTTGCGACTTGGCTCCCAGAAGATTCTCAAAGCAACCAGCGACCTGCTACAGCGCTATCTCGACAACCCCGCCCCCGATACAGTTCTACTGATCCTCGCTGACCGTTTTGATGCCAACGCTAAAAAAAGCGCTTGGTTCAAAGCGATCGAAAGCAAAGGGCTGATCGTTGAGATCTGGCCAATCGAGGTAGAGAATTTGCCAGGCTGGCTGGCCAACCGCGGCAAGCAGATGGGCCTTAGCTTCGAGCCTGAGGCGCTGCAAAGCTTAGCAGATCGCGTAGAGGGCAATCTGCTAGCGGCTCAGCAAGAGCTGCAAAAACTCACCCTTGTCTACCCCAATCAGACACTAACACTAGACCAGGTCGATGCAGCTGTTAGTGACAGTTCTCGCTTTGATATCTTTGCACTAACTGATGCTGCGCTGCAGAGCCAGCCAGCACGCTGCCAGCATATAGTGCACGCCCTCAAACAAGAGGGGATGGAAGCACCGGTTGTTCTTTGGGCGCTGACGCGTGAACTGCGCAGCATCTACCGCGTCATTGAGGGAATTTCTCAAGGTAAAAACTACGACCAACTCGCACAACGCGAGCGCATATGGGGCAAACGCAAGACCCTCGTGCGCAATGCCAGCCGCCGGATAAAACTATCTGAACTTGAGATGATGCTGCGCATGGCCGCAGAGGCAGATGCCGCCATCAAGGGCCAGCGCCCCTCCGATCCCTGGCTGTTAATCAGCCAGATCAGCCTGAAGTTGTCTGGCGTAAAACTCCCCCAGTTGGTCGGCTAACGTCGCCCAGAAAATCCCAGCTGCCGCCAGGCTTCATACACAACAATTGCACAGGCGTTCGAGAGATTTAGGCTACGAGAGTTCTGCAGCATCGGCAGAGTGATAGGATGCGTCGTATCAAGCACCTCTTGCGGCAAACCGCGCGTTTCAGGTCCGAGTAGAATCATATCTCCGAGTTCAAACTGGTGCTCGGCGTAGATGCGGTCAGTCTTAGTCGTCATCGAGAGCACGCGCTTGGGCTTACACGCAGCGATACAGGTGTCTAAATCTGGGTATACCTTGAGTTCGGCGAACTCGTGATAATCCAGACCCGCTCGCCTTAATCGCTTATCATCCAGTTCAAAGCCGAGCGGCTCTATCAGATGCAGCCGAAAACCTGTATTGGCACACAGGCGAATAATATTACCCGTGTTAGGCGGTATCTCCGGTTGGTAGAGGACGACATCCAGCATGGTAACAACTCACTAAAAATAGAGTGCGCAGTATACCCTGTTAACTCGCCTCTGCTGCACCAGATTCAGGCGCCTCCATACCCAACTCTTTAATTTTACGGGTCAGGGTGTTGCGCCCCCAACCCAGCAGCTCTGCCGCATCGCGACGACGACCGCCAGTATGTTTGAGAGCTGTCTCAATAAGCACCTGCTCGAACTGTGGAACTGCCTCTTTGAGAATGCCACTATTGCCGGAGAATAGCTGTTGATCGGCCCAGGCACGCAGCGCTTGCTCCCAACTACCCTGTACCGTCGGCACAGCACCACTTGTCTCTAGCAACTCAGGCGGCAGGTCAGAGACAAGAACTTCACGACCTGAAGCCATCACCGTAAGCCAGCGACAGGTGTTCTCTAGTTGGCGAACATTACCCGGCCAAGGTAGCTGACAGAGGAAGGACTCCGCCTCAGGACGAAGCACCTTGGACTCAACATCCAACTCTCGCGCGGAGCGCGCCAAGAAGTGGCGTACCAGGCGTGGGATATCTTCTCGACGTTGAGCCAATGAGGGTATGTGTACGCGGATTACATTAAGACGGTGGAAAAGGTCCTCGCGAAACTTACCCTGCTTCACCAGATCCTCAAGATTTTGATGGGTCGCAGCGATGATTCGAACATCAACCTTGACGGGTGTATGGCCACCTACGCGATAGAATTCACCGTCCGCTAAGACTCGTAGCAGTCGAGTTTGCGTCTCTGCCGGCATATCACCAATCTCGTCAAGAAACAGTGTACCTCCGTCGGCCTGCTCGAAACGGCCACGACGCGCTGCTTGCGCCCCTGTAAACGCACCCTTCTCGTGTCCAAACAGCTCAGACTCAATGAGATCACGCGGTATCGCCGCCATATTGAGCGGAATGAACGACTCGTCTCTTCGCGGACTGTGCTTATGCAGCGCGTGTGCAACGAGCTCTTTACCCGTACCGGACTCACCATTAATAAGCACAGTAATATTGGAGTGCGAGAGGCGCCCTATGGCTCGAAATACCTCCTGCATCGCTGGAGCTTCACCAATGATCTCCGTCTCACTTTCGCTACTCTCAACGGGTCTGGCTGCACGCTGCTCCTCGGCATGCTCTACCGCACGCTGCACCAAGGCAACCGCTTCATCCACATCAAATGGCTTTGGCAGGTATTCGAAGGCACCACCTTGATAGGAGGCCACTGCACTATCGAGATCAGAGTGCGCAGTCATGATGATGATGGGGATATGCGGATGGATAACCTGCAGTTGAGACAGCATCTCCAAACCATCAATTCCGGGCATACGAATGTCGCTGACAATCACGTCCGGCTGCTCTCGCTTGATCTGCCCCAACAGCTCCTCGCCACTTTCAAACACAGTGGTATTCATACCCGCACTACTTAGCGCTTTATCCAATACCCAGCGTATCGAGCGATCATCATCAACAATCCAAACACGAGCAGAGGGTGTCATCTAGCTCTCCAACGGTATTAAAATTTGAAAACAGGTCCGACCCGGCACCGAATGGCACTCAATAAGGCCTGCATGCTGATTAACGATCGACTGTGCGATCGAGAGGCCCAGACCAGTGCCTTCAGCACGGCCTGTCACCATCGGGAAAAAGACGGTATCTATAAGTTCTGCAGGAATACCCGGGCCATTATCGATTATCTCCACCGAACAGACCAAACGGTGCTGCTCTGTACCCAGGGTAATGCGCCTTAGAGCTCGCGTACGCAGTGTAATGCAGGGGTTCTCGGTTTGTGCCATAGAGAGTGCCTGATAGGCATTACTACCAATATTCAATACCGCTTGTATTAACTGCTCATAATCACCGTCAAACTCTGGCAGGCTGGGGTCATAATCGCGGATTAGCTGCACGCTACCCTGTGCCTCAACGTCCAACAAAGACCGAACATGCTCTAGTACGGCATGAATGTTTACTTCTGAAATTTTCGGCTTGCGGTAAGGCCCCATCATTCGATCAACAAGATTACGAAGCCGGTCAGCCTCATCGATAATGATACGGGTGAACTCTTTGAGCTCCTCTTCTGGTAACTCACGCTCGAGTAGCTGAGCAGCACCGCGGATGCCACCCAGCGGGTTTTTAATTTCATGCGCTAACCCACGTATCAAACCGCTGGCCGACGCGTGCCTCGTAAGCAGCTCCTCTTCCCGCTCTATTCGCAGCACACGATCTCGCGGACTCGCTTCTAGCAGCAGAAAGCCGTTTGCCATAGGCGAGACGCTGTAATCGGTAATAATTGGCTGCCCAGTCAGCGTGAGCATATTGGCCTCGCGCTTGCTAAACCGATGACCTGTCTTCGCAACAATATGAAGTAGCTCGAGTTCTTCTCGATCTTTGGAGAAAAACATCTCAGCACTGATCCCCTGCAGACGTTTCTGACTAGCTTCAAAAAGCACTTCCGCAGAGGGGTTAGCAAAGACAACCTGACGCGAGCGATCGAGCACCAAAATGGCGCTTGTCAGATTTTCAATCAACTGCGGGTAGGTGTTTTCCATCGCTGCGAGGGTTCCATTTTAGGCTGCTTTAATGTTTGCAATATATCTGCCAACACACCAAAACCCCTGTAATTATTGAATCGAAGAGCTTTACAGCAAACTTTCAGCAGGATAAGTAAAGTAAATGGCACCATTTTGGTGCACTATAAGATTAGCAGATTTTTAAGTGCAACTTATTGGTGCATAGCCAAATAAAGGAGCAGCACAGAGAGAGCATAGAAACAGTACAGATACAAAAAAGCCCAGCAAATGCCGGGCTTTTTATAGGTGAGGAGATCTTATACTGAGTAGTACAGATCGTACTCAACTGGGTGAGTGGTAGTGCTTACACGCAGACACTCTTCACGCTTGAGCTCGATGTACGCGCCCAGCATGTCTTCGGTGAATACACCACCGCGAGTCAGGAACTCGTGATCGGCTTCCAGTGCATCCAGAGCCTCTTCCAGTGAGCTACAAACCTGTGGGATCTGAGCAGCTTCTTCAGCAGGCAGGTCGTACAGGTCTTTATCGGCAGCATCGCCAGGATGAATCTTGTTCTGGATACCGTCCAGACCCGCCATCATCAGTGCTGCGAAACACAGGTATGGGTTGGCAATTGGGTCAGGGAAACGAGTTTCGATACGACGACCTTTAGGACTCGTCACGTAAGGGATACGGATAGAAGCCGAACGGTTACGCGCAGAGTACGCCAGCATTACTGGAGCTTCGAAACCTGGTACGAGGCGCTTGTACGAGTTAGTACCTGGGTTACACAGAGCATTCAGTGCCTTAGCGTGCTTGATGATACCACCGATGTAGTACAGAGCTTCTTCGCTCAGGCCTGCGTAAGCGTCGCCTGCAAAGATGTTCTTGCCATCTTTAGATAGAGACTGGTGTACGTGCATACCGGAACCGTTGTCACCAACGATTGGCTTAGGCATAAAGGTCGCAGTTTTGCCGTAAGCGTGCGCAACGTTGTGGATAGCGTATTTAAGAACCTGAACTTCGTCAGCTTTCTTAACCAGCGTGTTACCAGCAACACCGATTTCACACTGACCAGCAGTTGCTACTTCGTGGTGGTGTACTTCTACATGCAGACCCATTGCAGTCATGGCATCACACATAGCTGCACGCATGTCGTGCAGGGAGTCAACTGGTGGTACTGGGAAGTAACCGCCTTTCACACGTGGACGGTGACCCGTGTTACCACCTTCAAATTTATGGTTTGAAGACCAAGCAGCTTCTTCAGAAGATACTGAGTAACCGCAGCCAGACATGTCAGAATGGAAGTGCACTTCGTCGAATACGAAGAACTCTGGCTCAGGACCGAACATAGCGCTGTCAGCGATGCCGGTGGACTTCAGGTACTCTTCAGCACGCTTAGCAACAGAACGTGGGTCACGCTCGTAGCCAAGGCCAGTAGCTGGCTCAACGATGTCACAACGAACGATAACTGTTGCATCTTCAGAGAACGGATCAACGATAGTCGCTGAGTCGTCTGGAAGAAGAATCATGTCAGAGTCGTTAATACCCTTCCAGCCGTTGATGGAAGAACCATCAAACATTTTACCTTCTTCGAAAAAGTTCTCGCCCACTTCATGGGTAGGGATAGTTACGTGCTGCTCTTTACCGCGTGAGTCAGTAAAGCGTAGGTCAACCCACTTAGCACCAGTTTCTTTAATCAGATCCAGAGTCTTGGACATTGGCTCTCTCCATTCCAGGTTTTGCCAGACTTAATAGCTTAGTTACGCCCTTCTCGGGCGAGCTGTTTTAAAAACGCGCTGAGTATTTAGCAAAGAGCATGCCAGCCGATTAAAACAGGTTTAAGATCAGCACTTGAAGCATAATTTGCCCCTATACAAGGCAAAATACCGCACCAAAATTGAACACATCCCGTGTTGATGCACCATCTTAGTGCATAGCAATGCGAAAGCATTCAGATCTGGTGCAATATCATACTCGCAGTAGAATTTTTTGCACTATTTTCGTGAATTCATATACCCCATTTAACCGTCTAATTAGGTCGCACCGAAGGGCATAGGCGCGTATAATTTCGCGCACTTAATATGCAGGAAAAACCTCGTGATTGAAAACTTACGCAATATCGCCATTATCGCGCACGTCGACCATGGCAAAACCACACTCGTAGACAAGCTGCTACAGCAGTCCGGCACCCTTGGGCGTCGCGACGAAGGCGCCGAGCGTGTCATGGACTCCAATGACCAGGAGAGAGAGCGCGGCATTACAATTTTGGCGAAGAACACCGCCATCACGTGGAATGATTACCGTATCAACATCGTAGACACCCCTGGGCACGCCGACTTCGGTGGCGAGGTAGAGCGTGTACTGTCGATGGTGGATTCTGTACTACTGCTGGTTGACGCAGTTGATGGCCCAATGCCACAGACCCGCTTCGTAACTCAGAAAGCATTTGCTCGTGGCCTTAAGCCGATCGTCGTTATCAACAAAATCGATCGCCCTGGCGCTCGTCCTGACTGGGTGATGGATCAGGTCTTTGACCTATTCGATAACCTCGGCGCAACTGATGAGCAGCTAGACTTCCCAGTGGTTTACGCCTCAGCTATCAACGGCATCGCGGGTGATGACCACGAAGCGATGGGCGAAGACATGGACGCTCTTTTCCAAGCGATCATCAAACATGTTGAAGCACCGCGTGTTGATATAGACGGCCCATTCCAAATGCAGGTCTCTGCACTGGACTACAACTCGTTCCTCGGAGTTATCGGTGTTGGTCGCATCACTCGCGGCAAAGTTAAGACCAACACGCCAGTTAAAGTTATCGACAGTCACGCGAAGGTACGTACTGGTCGAATATTGAAGATCATGGGTTATCACGGGCTGGAGCGTGTTGATGTCGACAACGCACAGGCGGGCGATATCGTCTGTGTTACCGGCCTAGATGAACTCAATATCTCTGATACTCTGTGCGATCCCGACTTGGTTGAGGCGCTGCCTGCGCTCTCTGTTGATGAGCCTACAGTATCTATGACCTTCCAGGTAAATGACTCGCCGTTTGCAGGCCAGGAAGGCAAGTTCGTTACTAGCCGTAACATCAAAGAGCGTCTCGAGCGCGAGCTCATTCACAACGTCGCACTGCGTGTTGAAGATGGCGATTCACCAGAGAAATTCCGTGTATCAGGCCGAGGCGAACTCCATCTCTCCGTGCTGATCGAATCGATGCGCCGCGAAGGCTTTGAACTGGGTGTCTCTCGTCCTGAAGTAATTCAGAAAGAGGTGGATGGCCAAATTCAAGAACCTTACGAAGTCGTGATGATCGACGTCGAAGAGGAGCACCAAGGCTCGATCATCGAAGAGCTTGGCAAGCGTCGCGCGGATATGACCAACATGGAAGTTGACGGTAAAGGCCGTGTACGACTGACCTTCATGACTCCATCGCGCGGTCTTATCGGCTTCCGTAGTCAGTTCCTTACTATGACCTCAGGTACCGGCATCATGACCTCAGTGTTCGATCACTACGGTCCCGTGAAAGAGGGCGAGTCTGTAACACGCAACAATGGTGTTCTGGTCTCTATGGTTCAGGGCAAAGTGCTCGGCTTCGCACTGTTCAACTTACAAGAGCGCGGCCGCCTAATGATTGGCCCGAACATCGACGTCTACGAGGGCATGATCATAGGTATTCACAGCCGTTCGAACGACCTCGTTGTGAACCCGACCAAAGGCAAGCAGCTGACTAACGTTCGTGCATCGGGTACCGATGAGAACATCGTGCTGACACCGCCGATTCGCTTCTCGCTGGAACAGGCACTGGACTTCATCGAAGATGATGAACTAGTGGAAGTAACACCAGAGAGCATTCGTATCCGTAAAAAGCTACTCAAAGAGAACGAGCGCAAACGCGCGAAGAAGTAACTCTCCAAGAGAGCAGAGCGGCGAGCGGCCTTAACAGGCTCCTCGCCGTTTTTTATGCTGAAAAGATCTAGTCGCAAGAGTAGACTCGGACTCGATACTTGCTAATGGTTTGCCTGTTAGGATTGCTCATGGCCAACTCTATCTTCTACCGCGTCAGCCCTATTCTCTTCTCCATCATCGGTATGGCGATGAGCCACAACCTCTTCTTCTTGATACTTCCACTGCAAATGAAGCAAGCGGGGCTCGACTCATCTCAAGTCGGTTTTGCGATGGGTATGTTTGCAGCAGGCTCAATCGCCGCGGGGCTCTTCGGCTCCAAAGTGGTTAACCGGGTCGGCCACATTCGTGCATTTGCTAGTATGGCGGCGACCCTCTCCATCGTATCCATAGCCCACAGTTTTCTCGACTCCTTTGCACTGATTTCGGCCCTCAGGGTGGTTGCAGGATTCTGTTTTATCACGAGTTTTATAACCCTTGAGAGCTGGCTCAACGTGATGAGCGACAGCAGTAACCGTGGCAAGCTCTTTAGTGTTTACCAAATCTTCTTTGCTTTGGGCTTCGGTTCAGCTCCATTTCTTATGGAGAAGACCGGTCAGGGGGATATCCGCCTTTACGGCTTGGTGAGCGCGGTACTGGCAGTTGCGTTAATCATTATGGCAATGAGCCGCATGCCCCAGCCCGAACTGCCGGGTCGTGCCCGCGCAATGCCGCTGAAAAAACTCTGGAACTACTCTCCGTCCGGAACATTCTCCTGCCTCATCGCAGGCTCAATCGGCTCTGCCAGTGTCTCTCTGATCGCTCTATACGCATACGAGCGAGGCTTTAGCGGCGTACTTCTCTCCGTCATTCTCGGCTCCTACCTCCTCGGCGGGTTGCTAACCCAATATCCAACCGGCTGGTTTGCCGACCGTTTCGACAAACGTACTGTCGGCTCAGGACTCATGCTTGTGGGTATAGCCTCAAATGCGGTGATTATTTTCGATTACTACTCAAACCTACCAACCAGTCTAGTGGTGATCTTCTTCTTGCTATCTGGGGGTGCCGGCGCCGCCATTTTTCCACTTGCTGTGACCCAGGTCTTCGACCACATCGACACCAAAGAGGCGCTACCTGCCACAAGTACCATGCAGATATTGTTAGGCGTAGGCGGCGTATTGGGCCCAATCATCGCCGGTGCGCTTATGACAGCGTTTACCGAGATATGGCTCTACTTCTATGTCATCGTTTTGCATCTACTGCTGATGGCGTTTCTGCTGATACGTAAGCTGTTTATTCGTACCGAACGACTTGAGCCGGCACAACCCTACCAAGTAACCACCAACCCTGCCTCCGTGCCGCCACTTGAGGAGTACGTCGCTGCAGAGATCGCCGAGCCCGCCCTGAAACTGCTGATAGAGGCGCTAAAGCAGGATCCGAAGAACCCACGTGCGTTGATCAAAACAATGTTTGATTCAACCAATCTACGCGCGAATGAGGTAGCGCTGCAGATGGTTTTAAAATTACCGAAGCGCTCAGGCGAGTTGATGCAGAGCTTCGTCGCGCTCTATCCCGATAAGCGTATCGAGGTAGCGCGAGCCTTGACCGACTTCTTCGATCTTCACAAGACACGCATCAACTACGCTATCGTGGAAGGTCTGAAGACCGACGCAAGTGAAGAGGAGTGTGCGGAGATCGATCGACTTATCGAGATTCGAAAACAACGACTTAAAGAGGCAGGACTACCAGTAGAATGAGAACTTTATATGCAGAACTGAAGCCCAATAGTACCGACTGGCTCGAAGTAGGCGATGGTCACCGACTCTACACTGAGGAGTCAGGAAATTCTGAAGGAGTCCCAGTTCTCTTCATTCATGGTGGACCCGGCGGCGGTTGCTCACCGGACCACCGCCGCTTTTTCGACCCAGAGCGATACCGCATCATACTATTTGACCAGCGCGGCTGCGGCCATTCAACACCGCACGGCTCCTTGGAGAACAATACAACACAGACCCTGATTAGTGATATCGAACTGATTCGCGAGCACTATGCAGTGGATAAGTGGCTGCTTTTCGGCGGTAGCTGGGGATCGACGCTCAGCCTGGCATATGCACAGGCACATCCAAACCGTGTCCTAGGTATGATTCTGCGCGGCATATTTCTCTGCCGCAAACGCGACATCGACTGGTTCTACCAAGATGGGGCAAGCCATATATTCCCTGACTACTGGCAGGAGTACATTGCGCCGATTGATCCACAGAACCGCGGAAAGATGCTTGAGAGTTACTACACAGCACTCACGAGCGAGAATGAAATTGCCCGCATGGCTGCAGCTAAAGCTTGGTCCATCTGGGAGGGTCGCTGTTCAACCTTACACCCCAACCCCCATCTAGTAGAGCACTTCGCAGAGCCACACGTCGCATTGGCGATGGCCCGCATTGAAGCACACTATTTTATCAACGACGCTTTTCTCGAGAAGAACGAACTCCTTGAGAAGGCAGATACACTTGCCTCTATACCCACCTGGATAGTTCACGGACGCTACGATATGGTCTGCCCTATCGAGCAAGCCCACCTACTGCATACAGCAATGCCACATGCTCAACTCAACATCATCAGAGATGCCGGACACTCAGCTTTTGAGCCCGGTATAACCGACTGCTTAGTGAGGATAACCGATGAGTTCGCCGGCTTGGAGCAGGATGCATGAAGGGACTAATTCAACGAGTCACAGACGCAAAAGTAGAAGTTGATGGAGAGACCGTCGGCGAGATCGGGGCCGGCACACTACTGCTACTGGGCGTAGAGCGCGATGATAACGAAGTCAAAGCCGATAAACTTCTGCACAAAATTCAGAACTACCGAATCTTCGCTGATGATCAGGGGCGCATGAACCTGAGCCTAAAAGATACTGCTGGCGAGCTACTAATCGTATCTCAGTTCACCTTAGTTGCGGATACAGCGAAAGGTATGCGCCCGGGCTTCTCACGCGGCGCAACTCCCACAGAGGGAGAGCGTCTCTATAACTACTTTGTGGCGCAAGCAAAGCAGACAGGGCTCAAGATAGCCACAGGCCGCTTCGGCGCAAACATGCAGGTGAGCCTGACCAATGACGGACCGGTTACCTTCTGGTTAGAGAGCTAAAAATGACGCGCCAACATCTCGGCTTGCTCGCACTCCTCTCAGTTCTTTGGGGAGGATCATTCCTTTTTATCGGCATCGCCGTTGAGCAAATAGCACCCCTACATCTGGTCTTTTTAAGAGTCGCTATCGCCGCCGCAGTGATGATCGTTGTTCTGCGCTTAATGGGTGTAAGGCTACCTACAAACCTTGCAGGTTGGCGCCCTTATCTAGTGATGGGGACACTGAACAACGTAATCCCATTTACACTTATTTTCTATGCTCAAACAGAGATATCCGTGAGTCTTGC
>JABXHP010000041.1 GCA_013373575.1 Oceanospirillaceae bacterium
AAGCCGAGCCCGGTGCAGGTAAAACGACACGTGTGCCGTTAGCACTACTAAACGAGAGCTTCATTGCTGGGAAAATTCTCCTGCTTGAGCCACGTAGAGTTGCGGCGCGCTCCGCGGCAGCGTTTATGGCGCAGAGCCTCCGAGAGAAGCTAGGTCAGCGAGTTGGCTACTCGATGCGACTGGAGCGCAAAACAAGTCAGGCTACGCAGGTTGAGGTAATTACCGAGGGGCTTCTATTAAGACACCTACTACAGGACCCAGAACTGAGTGGCGTCGACCTGGTAATATTTGATGAGTTCCACGAGCGCAGCATCCACACCGATATCGGCTTGGCACTCTGCCGTGAAGTTGCCGCAATGCGCGAGAAGCCTCTAAAACTGCTCATCATGTCAGCAACGCTCGATACCGAGCAGTTACAAACGCAGCTTCACGGCGCGCCAGTATTGAGCAGTGAAGGTCGCAGTTTCAACGTTGAGATTGAGCGTACGCCCACCCCCATACGTCGACACCAACTACTAGACGCGGCACAACGGCGCTGTATCCAGGCACTGCAGGTCGAAGGTGATGTATTGGTATTTTTACCCGGAAGAGCTGAGATCCGTCAGCTTGAGCGCCGCTTAGTTGAACTCTGGCACGACAGACCTGACGTTGAGGTGGTTCCGCTCTATTCGGGTGTAAATGAAGCGCAAATCGAACAGCTATTTGAGCCGCCGCAACCACCTCATCAACGTTTTATACTCGCCACTTCAATTGCTCAGACCTCTATTACACTGCCGGGCGTATGCTGCGTTATCGACTCAGGGTTTGAGCGCAAGCCTAAGTATGATCCCAGTCGAGGGGTAACCCGCCTCGCCACTCAACGCATAAGTACGGCGACTGCAACCCAGCGCGCAGGGCGCGCTGGCCGTGTACGAGCCGGCCTCTGCTATCAACTCTGGAGTGAAGAGCAGCATCGACAGCTTGGCGAGCACGATGCTCCGCAGATCCGCGAGACCGACTTCACCGACACACTTTTACAGCTACTAAGCTGGGGCGTGCACAGACTTACGGATCTCGAGTGGATTGAGCCACCGAGCACCAAACTCTGGGACGCAGCAATAACCCAGTTAGACTCACTTGACGCTCTAGCCTTCAGAGATGGGCGCCCGTACCTCTCAGATCTCGGCAAACGCATGGCCGACCTGCCAATGGATGCGCGCTCGGCTCGTCTGCTGATTGAGGCTGAGAGACTTGAGGCGCCTTCCACTGGCGCCGCATTCGCTGCACTTATTAGCGAACCCCCTCTGCGTTCTACAGCGGATCTTAGCTTTGCAATTGAGGATATGCCGCAGCGGTCTCGGCAGTTAGCAACGAGGTTTAAATCTTTACTGCAAAACTGCCCAAGCGAGACAGAGATAAGTCTGAGCAGACTCGCATTAGCGGCTTACCCTGACCGAGTTGCGCAATGTGTGAACGCTGCTGAGGGGCGATTCAAACTCTATAACGGTACGGCGATACGCCTGGATCCAACAGACAGACTCTGCCGCGAAAAATATATTATTTGTCTCAACCTTGGTGGGCGCGAAGATAGAGCAGATCTGATGCTGACCCAGGGGTTACCCGTCTCCATTGAGGAGATATACACAGCTCTTGAGAAGACATTTCGACACGAAGAACTGCTGAGCTGGGAGGGGGAACACCTGCGTGCAATCAAACGTACGCGCCTCGGAGAACTGGAGCTTAAGCGCCAACCTAGCGAGTCTATTTCGACACAAGCGCGCTCGGCGGCTTGGTGTGAGCGCATAAGGAGGGAGGGCCTTGAGCTTCTGCCGCAATGGCCAGAACTCGCCCCCTGGCTCGCGCGGATAAATTACCTGCGCATGCACCAAGAGAGAGCCAGCGAGCCAGTGGAACTTCCCGATATGAGCAGTGAAATGCTGCTTACACGCGTCGATGAGTGGTTAGGCGCCTCACTCGGAGAGATCAAACAACGTGCACAGCTGCGCAACATAGAGCTAAAAACGCTTCTGCTGAGCCTACTCCCTTGGCAGGTAACGCAATGGCTAGAGACGTACGTGCCGCGGCAATTTCGTACCCCCTCAGGCCGACTCGTTGAGATCAATTATACGTCAGAGATCCCAAGCATTGCGGTGAAACTGCAAGAGATGTTCGGCCAAACCCTATCCCCAAAAACAGGTCTAGGTTTGCCACTGCGAGTTGAGCTGCTCTCGCCTGCCGGTAGACCCTTAGCAATGACCACAGACCTTCCTCACTTTTGGCAACATATCTACCCCGATGTTCGAAAAGAGAACCGGGGTCGCTACTCCAAACACCCCTGGCCTGAGGATCCGAGTGATGCCGAAGCTACTCACCTTACAAATGCTGCCCTGCGTCGTCGCAACGCAGGACAGTAGGGCCGAGTCAGGCACGTATGTGCAGGTGAGTAATTTGGATAGCTTTGGTAAACTAATTCTACAGTTCAGAGGAGAAATATTTTGGAAGAACCGATACCCCCAGGGGATTATGACTGTTGCGAGAGCGGCTGTGAGCCCTGTGTCTGGGATGTCTACCGAGCTGATATGAACGCCTGGCGCGAGGCGCAAAAAGTGGCTAAACAGAGTGCGAGCAATACTAGCAGCACCAGC
The DNA here is from genome assembly GCA_013373575.1 of Oceanospirillaceae bacterium. Taxonomy (GTDB): domain Bacteria; phylum Pseudomonadota; class Gammaproteobacteria; order Pseudomonadales; family Balneatricaceae; genus Marinobacterium_E. The sequence continues at coordinate 2,625 of JABXHP010000041.1, forward strand.
ACCGACGACTCACAACTAGAGCCAAACATAACTTAACACCAAAGCATGACACCTTTGCTCTACAAGCATGCTGCTAACGCCTAGAGAAGCGGATATCAAATTGGATAACAATCCACTTGATATCCGCTTTGATTCAACCGACCCTTCTATCAATTTTTAGTAGCCTAGTACAGGATGACAAAATGCTTCACGATGTAGTGGTTATCGGCGCCGGTATACTTGGCCTCTCAACTGCCATGCAGTTACTCGAGCAGTTCCCGGGCATCAAAGTTCGCGTGCTCGAGAAAGAGTCCGGCTCGGCAAAGCACCAAACGGGTAACAACTCAGGCGTTATCCACGCAGGTGTTTACTACACGCCCGGAAGTCTAAAAGCCAACTTCTGCCTTGAGGGCAACAAGCTGACCAAAGCGTTCTGTGAAAAATGGAACATCCCGTTTGATAGCTGTGGCAAATTGCTCGTTGCAACCAACGATTTAGAGATGCAAAGAATGCAGGCACTCTGGGAGCGCACCGAAGCAAACGGCTTGGAACGCTACTGGTTGAGCGCAGAGGAGTTACATGCGCGCGAGCCAAACATTACCGGCGTAGGCGCTATCTTTGTTCCTTCAAGCGGTATCGTAAACTACGCGCAGATCTGCGAGGCGATGGCAAAGCAGATTAGAGAGCTAGGCGGCGAAATCACCTTCGATGCTCAGGTGACCGCGCTTCATGAGAGCAGTGAAACGATCAAAATTGAGACGACTCAGCAGAGCTATAACACACGCTACCTTATCTCCTGCGGGGGTTTGATGTCAGACCGTATCGTTAGGATGCTAGGCGTAGAACCAGACTTCAAAATCTGCCCTTTCCGTGGCGAGTATTTCCGCCTCGCCGCCAAACATAACAACATAGTTAATCATCTGATCTATCCGATTCCAGATCCCTCTATGCCCTTTCTTGGCGTCCACCTGACACGCATGATTGATGGCAGCGTTACGGTGGGTCCAAACGCGGTACTCGCATTCAAGCGTGAAGGCTATAACAAAACTGACTTCTCTCTTAGAGACAGTTTTGAGAACCTCAGTTACCCGGGTACTCTGAAATTGCTCTACAAAAACCTGAAACCGGGTCTGCATGAGCTGAAGAACTCCCTATTCAAAGCTGGATACCTTAAAGAGGTCAATAAGTACTGCCCAAGCCTTAAACTAGAGGATCTAGAACCCTACCCAGCAGGGGTACGCGCGCAGGCCGTATCGCCTGACGGACGCATGATTGATGATTTTAAATTTGTCCACACGAAGCGCAGTATCAATGTCTGCAACGCTCCATCCCCAGCGGCCACCTCATCACTGCCAATCGGTCAGCACATTGTTAAGCTAGCCAGCGAGCAATTCTCACTTGGGGCGCGTCAGGCACAATAAAATTTGCACAGGCAAAAAAAGGGCTGCCCGAGGGCAACCCAAAAAGAGACCGTGATTGTGCAAGACACGGTTGAATAACATTCAGACAAACTGACAAAACCTAATACCCGGCTGGCTATGCAGCCGAGTTAATCAATGCTTGTGGCCGCAGCTACCGCCGTGACTGTGGCTGTGCCCACAACTTGATTTCGATACTACACCTCCCGTAACAGTTCGCTTGGAGTTGAGCGAGCCGTAGGTCGGAGTCTCTCGAGAGTTTTTGTACATCGCTTGTGCTAAGGCAACGTTCGAGGCACAGCCACACGCGGTGGCGGCAGGGCTCTTACGGTCAATCTGCACGTGCTTCTTCAAGCCAGGTATATGCAGAGCGGGCGCACCCGCGATGATGCGCTTGATCGCTTCACCCGTCTCTGGGTGAAACTGCATCGCATCATCATGAACACTGTGCTCTATCCTATAGTGCTCGCCAGTTTCTATAGACTCATAGGTGTAGGTAGGCATGTAACATCTCCTCTATTGGAGTAACTAACCCTTAGTAAGGGTTAGCTACAAACAGGTCCTGGGCTGGGAAAAGTGTAATAACGCGACATCCATCGGCCGTTACAACAACTTCTTCCTCTATGCGCGCACCACCATTACCGTCGGCTGCTGGACAG
>JABXHP010000377.1 GCA_013373575.1 Oceanospirillaceae bacterium
AATGAGTTTTCTTGAATGGTACCGGTGGCCGGACTCGAGCTTTTACTTAAAAAGTAAATTAAATTAAATGCTTGTAAACATCATCTATGGTTCGTGTGCAGTACAATGTTACCACAAAAATATCCAGAGAGATGCTGGATCTAATTCGGTTTAGCGGTGGTGTAAAATCTCGTTGATGGGCGTAATCGCTGAACAATCAAAAGTCAGTCGCTCTAATTTCTCTGAGCCTTTCTGGTACGAACTTTTGTCTTATGTCCTTAGGCGCGAACAGCAGCAGTTCATCCATAGTCGTCTGAATGCTTTGTTTGTCCACTACCCTCTCTTCAACAAGCCGCCCTTTACGGTACTCTCCCATTCGCTCTACAACACCATCAGGACTTAGAAAGAATCCAGCCCCATGCCGTCTACCGTTTATACCTGCTCCAAAAAACATTGCGCCGTTTTTGTAGAGACAGAAGTACGCTCCATTAAGAGTTCCTGACGACATTTCGCCTTCACAAATATCTCCGTCTCTATCAATAACGATTGAGTAGCCCTGAATTTTTCCATTGACGTGAGTTCCAATGAACCTCAAGCCATTGTCTAAGCGAAACTCCCCAACCCCACCCCAGCAGTCACCCCAAACACAGGATTCCATTCGCCTATTCTTCGCAATTTCATCTAGAGACTTCTCTCGCACAGTAAGAAACCTATCAGCCTGTGCTACCAAGTTAGACGTCTCACTTGTGCTCACCTGAGAAATTTCAGTTGATGAAAGATAGTACATATCATTCGCTGGTGTCTCCAACATTCGCTGGATAAGGAATTGTGGAGTATTAAATTTACCTAGCGTGTGCAGAATCTGAGACACTGTATTCTGAACTTTTGTGTAAGTATCTTTTGTAGACGCTAGCTTGTTTACGTTGGAAAAAAATTGATGCACACCTAGTTGACCCGTCACAGCGATGTTCCTTTGTGCGCCAGCCAAATATATAAAACTGCATGCTGACAAACATGACTCCTCACTTGGAACGTAGGTTGCGAGCTTTTTCTCGTGGATAATGTTTGCAATTCTGAGGCTGCTCTCTACAGAACCACCGCTGCTAGCCAGCACTACTAACCTTATATCGTGTTTATCTAATGCTTCTCGGAGCTTGCTGCTTTGTTCGGGTCTCAGCGTTTCAAATAGGTATAACGTATGGGGTGTTGCAGGATAAAAAAGGAAGTTACCGAACCTCACTTCGCCTTTGACTGTTATTGCTTCAAAGGGAGTGTAGTTAATCTGCGCTGATTGAACGTTAGCTTCCAATTCTTCAGCCGCTGTTGGATCGTCCGATTGCTGTCCATAGTTAGCTGCAGTGATGCTATCTACGGGTGCCTGTTGCAAGTGGTCGGGTATTACAGAAAACACATATGCAAAGCTATCAATCAGCTTTCGTTTAACACTTTGCTCAAACGCAGGGGTGACAAAAAACAACGAAACCCACAAGCCTATTAAAATGACGGAACCAAATAATCCAGCCTTTGCGAGCCAACCACCGGAGTATCGTTGCCTTGCATCAGAACTACATTCCCCACCTATCGATTCACTTCTACTCGCACTGAAGTCGCTGGTTGGCTCTTTACTTAAATCATCCAGAGATGGCTCGATCCTCTTTCTATTCACGTCGCGACTCTTCTTCAACGAACCAGCGAACTAAAGTAAGATCACAAACCTCCTGCCCCGTGACTCGCTCTCTCTGTTTGTTCTGGCACTCTCCATTTGTTACCGCAACGAGTAACTCTCGTTTGATATTGCGAAATTCAAAGCGACAGGGAGATAGTCCAATCCCAGAACAGGACACTAATTCTCTCCAACCGTTGTGATAATAGAGATCTCCTTCCATACTTTTAGGATCAACTTCTTGCCAACGAACGCCAGAACCTTGCCAGCCAGATTCCATAATGATTTTTCTGGCTTCTCTATAGCTCATGTGCTGTTTCAACTTGTTAAGGTTGCTGGTGCTGCCTGTACTAATGTCCTCTGGCAAGACTAACCTCCTCAGACAGGAGTCCTCATACGCAAAATGGTTTCGATTTCCATTCTGTTTGCACCAAGAGTCCCCGCTCTCGTACCTGCATGACTGGATAGTGTCTTTATTGGGTAAGCACATAGCTTGAGCACTATTGATCGTGATAATAAGATAACCAACAGCCCCTAGGGCAATCATTTGTAATTTGTATGAAATCGGTGATTTAAAGCTGCCTGCGATCAAGATATAGACCTCCTAACGCTGGAGTATTTAAAAGCTTAGCTTTAAAAAACTACTAAGTTAGAATTAACCTTGAGTATTTTTCATGTGAAATTTTGTGGATACAACATTAACAGAGCAATTGGAAACGTCTTTGAAGGCATCTTAGCCATCATTCATATATTGTCTGGGCTAGGTCAAAATTAAAAAGGTGCTCGTATTGTAGTGACCACTATATACTGACTGATGTTATGAGTGGCCTATAGTTTAGCATACGGAGGGGGCACTCTTTCTCGACTCTAAAGTTATGATGCTACGAGCGTTCACTCGAGGCTGTTAAATTGTCGTGGGTTAGCTGCAATAGTTCATCTGAGCTCTTCTGCAGCAGCCCAGCCCCTAAAATAATTTCTTATTTTGATTGGCCGAGCTTCTCGAGACTAAGCACCAATTTAACGGATTCTCCTACTCGATATTCTCGTTGAGTAAATTTGACTAATATACGGTCACAGTATTTGCCTAAGCTTCCATCGACGGTCTCGCATACGTCAACAGAAAAAGTGTCTGATACGCTCGGGCCAATAACGTTGTAGGAGATTGAATCAACGTCGCCACCGGGGTAAGTGTAATTCGCATCCATGCAGCCTCTTAGGCTTGGTCTTTGCAGATAAATGGCAGCGATAGAGTTATCACCATTCAATTCAGTTTTAAGCTGAGCGAGGCAGCCTACAGGAACAATTCCGTTTTTTGTGACAAATTTTCCATCTTGGACTTTCAATTCAATATTTCGCTCGTTTTGACCTACAATTGATTCATACCATGACTTCAGCGTAAGTGCTCGTTCTCTAGTCATAGAGCTGCTTCTCTGATCGGAATCATTCGCTCTCATCGCTACATACATTGATCCCGAATCTGGATATTTATTTTTCAGCAAGGATGAGTGTAATGCGATGCTGGAATCACGCATTTTAATCCAATCTCGCTGGCTATTCCTGAGGAGCAATTTGTCGCCCTCGTTCAGTTTTTGCATTAATCTTTGATAGTAAATATTAAGCTCTCGATCCCAGGCAGGGTGGCTGAGGAAGCATCGAACAGAGTTACTACCTCCATCACTATTGTCTAGGCAATTTTGCTCATACTGCCGAATGGAAAATTCGAAGTTCTCTGTTGACTCATGAGCTTCTAATGTCAGAAAGTCACCAATAGTTTTGTATCTGAAGTCACTTGTCTGTTGAGCGAAAGAAAGATTTAGAGAGACGGACATTACAAAGCATACTGTTATTGCTCGTCCAGTAGTGTGTGAGGATAAGATCGAAATAGTCATATGTAACTCCCCAGTTCTTTACTAAGTTCTTTGCTTTGAACGGTACCTAGTTTTGTTCCTGATATGTGGGCGGGGGACTTAAGCTAGACAGGGTACCCATCAATATGCGCTACTTTTGTATCTGTTCGATAATAATCCTTACCAAAGTATTCCCTCCAGACTTCCTTTAGGGTCGTCTCTGCCCAAACAATATCTGACTGTCTAACTGCTACAGCATCATGGATTGGTATGGACCAAGATCATTTGAGTAAAAATGATCAAAGTCGTACACCATCTTTCTCATGATGGTTGAGATACGGGGGTCTGAAGGTCTAAAAGTCAGCCAGTCTTTTATGGCTGCATCACTCTGCTTGCGAAATCGACTATCTTCTTCTTTCTTTTTCAGCCTGAAAGGCTTTCTAGCCTCCCCCAGAGTCGTATCTATTTCCTGAGTATGGCACACCCTAAGGTCATAGTATGTTTTGTACCTTATATGTGGGGTGGGGGTATTAGAGAGGAGGGGAGTAGGTCTTCTATGTCTGCTACTTCAACATCTACTTCACAATAATCTCTTCCAAAGAAGTCTCTCCATACGTCTTTGAGGGTCTTAGTTGCCCAATCTATATCAGAAACCTTTACTGCGACAGCATCGTGGATGGGGAGAACGGGTTTATTGGCGTCAACACCTCTAAGCATAACTTCCTTAAGAATCTCACCCTCGTTGTTCATGGCAACGAAGGACCAGTGTCTGTAAAGGGGGGCGTCTGGATAGTTAAGGGTTACCCAATTATGAAGCGTATTGAAGTCGTGTTTATCATACCCATATGCTTTTCCCACAAATCCATTTCGCGCTTTATCTCTGCTACCAGATCCAATAGCGACGACAAAGTAGTGCTTTACCTTGTCTCTTGTTATGTCGAGCTCATCAGCAATATCTTGATAAAATGTTCGACTGATTTTTTGGTTAAAGTATTCTTGAATCATCATCCTCGGGTGGGAAGATACGATATCGACCTCGGCAATCCTCTCCCCTTCTATTAAGGAAAATTGTCTCAGGGGAACTCTTCTCTTGGCTAAGGCTTGAAAGTCACAATAGATCCTGCCACAGCTACCGACTTTTTTGCTGTAAATACGGATCATGGGGCCTTTGAGAGGAAATGACTTGTCCAGTAAGTAGTCATTAATCTTTCTGAGATCAGCTTCATCTTGTTTGACGGTCAACATTTCTTCGTCTGTTAGTTCACGTCCCTTATTCGTTATCCTGACTAACTCGTTGGGGCCCAGATCGACAGAGCTAAGAGTCTCGAGGGCAATCTGGATGTTAAATTGTTCGGTGGGTTGGTAAGCAGAAAATTGAGGGTCTTTCAGGTATTTCGCCCCCTTTACCTCGAATATGGAATCGCTGGAAACCAATACTCGTATTATCTCGTCGACGTGCCTTTTCGAGAAGTTTAACTGGTAGGGTTGGGTCCCTTTCTCATACGCTGAAGAGCCCCGTGGAATCTGTAACCAACGTCTTTGGAGTAAACTCTTTCCAAGATTGAGTAAGATTACTTCGCATAACTTACGATACGTCGGAAGGCTTCGTGCCTGTAATCGTATTTTCGTATGCTCCACGATCCAGTCTATAGCTAGATCGATATTGTCTCTTTGGTTGTAGATTCTTTGGTTCCAACTGATAAAGAAGCGTTTGTCTTGGTTCTCCTTTGAAACCTTCATTCGCCATGGCTTATTGTCATCATCATTCAGCAGGAGCGCGTGGTTCTCATTTAGTAGCGTAACTTTGTGCATGGGTTTATCTCAGAAGGCCACCTTCTCTAACCAGCGTAGTTTGTTATCGAGCATCTGGCTTCTCCCATAGTGTTCTAGGCTTGACCCGTCAGTGTGACCGTGAATTGCATTGAGTAAGTACTCGGGGCACTCCTTTGCTTTCAGCCTTTCTGATAAGAAGTGTCTAAAGCTGTGGGAAGTTATTTTGAAGCGCTTCTTAATAGCTGCAGATGCACTGTTTCCGTTGGTCTCATCTTTTCTGTTCCACCTAGGGAAAACGAACTTTTCCGACTCAGGGCGAGACTGTCTCATTGTCAGTATCGATTGTTTTGCCACACCTGTGAGAGGAGTCTCTCGCGCTGCCCCCTCATTTTTTAAGCGTCTGTGGGCGTGATGCTGCACAGTTGCAATCAGTATTCCGTTTTCTTCTCTGATGTCGGTCCATAGTAGGCCCGCAGCCTCGGATACTCTGAAGCCGGTATTCAGTAGTATCTGCGCCAGTACGTGCACTTCGTCCTTTGCTCTGGGTTCTGAAGCTACTTCCTGAACTACACTCTCAGAAGGCCTTTGCTTGGGCTTGTGCTTTGTCGAACCCTCCACCTTAATTCGGGTAAATGGATTCGTGTGGCTCAACTCGTACATGTCGTTGACTAGAGTCACAGCCGATCTGATTGCCGTAAGTCTCCTTTCAGCAGTGGCAGGAGAGAGACCAAGATCATTTGAGTAAAAATGAACAAAGTCGTAGACCATCTTTCTTGTGATGGTTGAGATACGGGGGTCTGAAGGTTTAAACGTCAACCAGTCTTTTATGGCTGCATCACCCTGCTTTCGAAATCGACTATCTTCTTCTTTCTTCTTCAGCCTGAAGTAGTGCTCCATGTATTCGGTAAGCGTAAAGTTTTCTTTGATACTCTCGCCTCGCAGAAGTGCCAATGCATCACGAACAGGTTCGTCTTTATCAGGGGGAAGTTTGAATTCGTTGGTGGTGTATCTGTTTAGGATCTCTTCTTCAAGCCCTTGGTAGGTGTCATAAGGCAAGTCGGTATAGTCCCAAGCTTTGTCTATGAGGTCGAACAGGATCCTCTCTGCACGCTCTTTTCGTGAGAGTATCTCAGTGTTAGTGGTGTGGACTTTAATCTCCTCTATGGGCTTCCCTGAGCGGGCTAGAGCGATGTTGCGTTCGAACTGTTTGTTGATTCTGTAGGCTAGGGAGTCAGCGTATCGTCGATCGCTTGTCTGTAGCGATAAAACAAAGAAGTCTTTGCCAAAGATCGGAACGAGATCCAAGGGGATCCTTCTTCTGTAGGAGTATGCTTTCATTCTGCCCAGACGGGCGACGTATTTTGACATCTTGGCTCCCCAGTGTGTTAACACTTGTGGTAATACTCTTTCAGTATAGACCTAGGAAGCTCGGGCGTTGCAGCCACTTTGAATGGTACCGGTGGCCGGACTCGAACCGGCACGCT
>JABXHP010000357.1 GCA_013373575.1 Oceanospirillaceae bacterium
ACAATGCCGCCCTCACTCGCTACCGGCCGCCCGGTAGACACACCAGTTTAGGTCAGGTGTCCGAGTGGTCGAAGGAGGTCGCCTGGAAAGCGGCTGTACGGCAACGTACCGAGGGTTCGAATCCCTCCCTGACCGCCAATACTAAGCGTTATTCTATATCTGGTGAGGGTTTGCTAGAACCAACCCACCAGTCAACCCACCGGTAAGCCGTTGCGTTTACTTTGAAGCCTTGTCCTTAATATTGCGCTCAAGGTTGTTCAGTGCTTTCTTCTCTTCTGGTGTCATCTTAGATACTCCTTTTTGTAGCTTGTTAAGTATACTGCACCAAAGCTACAAGTTGCCGCAGGTCTGGGTTTCGTTGACTGGCGTTTAATTTGGCCTAATAACTTACTCACTGCGTAAGTAAAACAAACACATAAACATTAAATATAACTCGCCACTCAAATAATACTGCATTTCTGCCTTTTGGTTTTATGAGCTGTCGAGGTTCGCGGTGTGACTCGCGCATATTTTTGGGTGGCCGTAAACTAGTAAAAGGCTAGGTTAGGGTGGAAGTTGTTCCTGGGTGTTCGCTGGTACTCTCGGAGCTCTGAGTAGTTCAGCCTAGTCCCTCAACGTGTCAGTCCAAGCTGGTAAAGGTTTTTGGCCGAGCTCAGGATGTCGTCAAACCCAATCAACGTATCCAACCAGCGCTTAGGTATTCCAGAAAGTCCGTACATCGCACCAGCAATTTGCCCCGCAACCGCGCCGGTTGTGTCTGCATCATACCGCCGGTTAACAGTATGAATGAGGCACTCCTCAAACGTATCCGTATTACGCGCAGACCACATCGCGCAGGTAAAGGTCTCTTTAACATATCCACCGGAGAGCAAAACTTCCCAGGGTGTATCATCCGGCAATACGAAATCACTGACTTCATCAATGAACGGGTCACAGTCCCAGAGTACTTTTGCCAGTAACTCGGCATAGAGCAGGCACTCTTCGCTTGCGTGTGTGATGCGAGATTGATCGGCGGATTCAAAAATAGCCGATTTTCGATCGGTGCAATTTGCAACCACTGAGGGAGCCAGTCGCATAATCCCGCCGTTTCCTGACGAGAAGGGGTCTGTTGAGCCTTGAAAGGGTGAGGGGCCTCGGTGGCCTAAATCGATTCTGTCCAACGCCTCACGCGTGGCATTTCCTATGTCGAAACAATCACCCGTATGCGAGAACGCACCCTTGCGATACCAATTTACGAAGTACTGGCCAATCCGCTCAGGTGAGAAATCTCCCGCATCAAGATATGCCTGCATCAGCGCTAACGCCATCGAGGTATCATCGGTCTAACCACCGGGAGCTAAACCGAAGGGGCCGCCACCTAGCATTTCTGTATGCCAGGTTGCTCGATCAGGGGAGGGATTACGTGAAAACTCCAGAGTAGTGCCGAGCGCGTCGCCAACTGCAAGACCAACAATGGCACCAAGTGCTTGATCTTCTGTCATTACCAACCAACTCCCAGACGAATGCTCTATTCACTTTAGGGGTCTACTCTTCTAGACTCAAGCTATGTCTTCAAATTCCTCTGCTAATCGCAAGATAGTCTTTTTGATACTGCTCGCTGGCATCATGCCGGTGATCGGATTCATCGTCAGTGCCCACCTAGAACGTGAATTGTGGCAGGACGACTGGGCCGCTGCAGTCTGGGCTATTACTGCTTTCAGCAGCGCCTTGTATCTGACTTATGCTAACCGGATCGCTCAACGAACTTTTGGCCTCAAGGCATTCGCGCCCTTTGCATTCTTAGCTTGGATCGGCAGTGCGCTATCGGTTGGCTGGGTAACTAATAATGCATGGTACAACTACGACAGTTTCTCGGGGTTTGTTGCCCCGGACTATTCGGTACGCCAGCACCGAAAACACCCGAACCACTTCTTGTTCAATGGCCCGATGGAGATAGGTGCTGCGGGCTACATGACCGAATATATACTTAACGCCGAGAAGGTAAATTGGGATGAGCCTGTTGTACTAGAGATCAATTCTGAAGGCGGTAGCCCTCAAGTCGGTATTCTTAATGGTGAGTTTATCCGCCTTTATAACATTCATGTTGAGGTGATGGGGCAGTGCATCAGTGCTTGCACCTTCGCGCTGATGTCCAGTGAGCACCGCTATATACACCCGCGAGCCTGGATAGGGTTTCATGCTGCCTACACCGATGCAGAAGAGGGGCCTGACTATGCTGATGATGATTTAGCATTTTACGACGGATGGCGAGATGACCGATTAGAGAAGCTTGGCGCTAAGCGTGAATTTATCGAACGTGCGCGAGTACAGGATGCCAGTGGCGGCTTCTTCCCAAGTTATAAGGAGCTGCGCGAGAGTAAAATCTCCAATACCGAGAAGCGGGCCTATCTTTCATCTGACAAGCTGCCAGGATATCTGTGAATGGTTTAGACCCCAAGCGACTTGAGTATCGCACTGAGATTCACGAGCTGGCCAAGATGCTGGATTTTGCCATTAAAAACATCAGCAATGCGATGAGCGAGCTTGATAGGCGAAAGTCTGAATACAAGCAATTTAGCCAGCGGCTAAAGGAGTTCAAACGCATGAAAACCCGCTATCTGAAAAAAATCGACAAGCATGGGGAGGCAGCCTGATGGCCAGTGCAATCATTGATTACAACAACGCATTAGAGCGCCTAGTCAAAAGAGGCGAAAAGCCAACACTTGATGGGGTGGCTATCGAAGCAGGCAGATCAAAAGGAAGCATAAGACGGGGCATAGACCGTCACAGGGAATTGGTGGCCGCAATCGACCTGGCTGCTGAACAGTTTGGAAAAGAAGCTGAAACTTCTAAAGAGGTGAAGCAAACGGCACGTATCGAAAAGCTCAAGAAAGAAAGAGACCAATACAAAGAAAAATATGAAAACCTTTTGGCTAAGCACATCGGAACAATTTACCAGCTCGAATCACAGCGTATTGAAATTCTTGAACTGCAAGAGAAATTAGGAGAGCAAGTAGCCAAACAAAAGGCAGCAGGAACGCTGGTTAGGATAGTTAAATAACCGCTCCCAAATTTGTATTTTGGGATGCCGATATTGGAATATGGGATGCAGGAAAAAGAGATAAAAATTCGGTTTGATGCTGGTGATTTAAAAGCTGCATCAGTCGTAAAAGCACCATTGGAAAATGGCTGGAATCTTTTGGTAACGGACAAAAACAAATTAGCCATTCCGGTAGAAAGGAAGCGAGGAGGCATCAGGCTGTTTAAAATGATAGACGCAGCATGCTCTACGGCTCGGGAAATTGGGTTTGTCGACATCAATGTTAAGATGAGTTAGCGATTTAAAATCGTCGGCTAACAGCAAGATGCGGTCAGTTGAGAATGATTCCCTATTAGTCGGCTTTTGTAGAACACCGGTCACTGTCAGAATTTTTAACACTGCTTTTCCACTGTCTGGATTGTTCCGACAACAGTCATTTTATAAAAATTAGTCAATTTACC
>JABXHP010000388.1 GCA_013373575.1 Oceanospirillaceae bacterium
AGTCTGCATCAGTACTTTAGACTGAAGACCTAAGCTCGAAAGATGGGATTGCTCAGCGTGACCGTGATATAAAAACCACTTTATCCAATTAACAATCCTCAGCGAGACAGGGTAAGGCTCCCAACCATTACCAAATACTGGAGGATTTTCTTCAATCCATCTTCGGATCAACCCTTGATGCTGCTCGTAACGCGTTGATGCATCGCCGCTATTAAGATCATCAAAGTAATGGAGGTTATAAAGCCACAATTTACTGCGCTGCGGATCGTTCCATTCGGCAAGCACGCCGGTTTCATTTAGGAATACAAAACGTCCGCTTTCGTACATAGAGCGTTTATTAAGACGTACAGGTGTGAACGACTTTACTGGCTCTCTTATCACTAACCCGACGACTGGTGTAGTGTTAACATTTTTGAAGGGACGAATAACACGGCCGAAGATCTGCTGAACCTTAAGATACCGAACCGTGTGGATGTATTTCAGGTAGCGCTCTAGCGACATAACGCTACCCTCCTGTCAACGTAAGTCATAGGAAGCCAAGCTATTATTAGTTACGAAGCGCTAACGCAACATCGACAGAAACTTTAGCCACCTCAATAATTTCATCAAAGCTGATAGGTACAGGCTTGCCTTCCTTAATCGCGTTTACAAAGGCCTGGGTACAAGCCGACTGACCTTTATCTTGCTTCCATAGATTCATTTTCTTGAAGCCTTTCCACCCAAAGCCTGTAAGCTTGCGAAAATTATCTAACTGAAGGACCGCATCATTAGCAAACACCTCGATTCGCTCTTTCGGGAACGCTTTACCACCGTTCGCGAGATAGTGGATCGTACCAAATGAGCCATCCTCGAACGACAACGTAATCGCGGCCTTATCTTCGGTAATTGGGATACCAGGCGAAACTCCCATACTGGTAGCCGTAAATGCCTTTATTTTACTGCCGGCTAGATAGCGCATCAGATCGATATAGTGACAGGCTTCCCCGATAATCCGCCCTCCTCCTACATCTGGATCTTGAGTCCAGTGCTCTGCTGGAATTGCACCTGCGTTCATCGTCATCATGAACACTTTAGGGCCGCTAACGGGTTCAAGAAGCGCCTTCATTTGTTGCACATGTGGCGCAAAACGGCGATTGTAGCCGACCATGAGCTGACACTTCCCGTCTTGGCTACTGTGAGCTTTGTCTATCGCATCGATTTCCTCGAATGACAGCGCAAGTGGCTTTTCAACAAATACATGTTTACCTGCGCTTAGGGCACCACAGACTTGTCGGGCATGCTGATTGTGCTGTGTTGCTACAACCACTGTGTTAATTGCAGTATTAGCGTAAACCGCCCCAACATCCGTGGCAGCACTTACGAAGTCATTCTTCTTGCCATGATGAACCGCACTAACACCACCACTCGTTACAACAGTGTTTAGCTCAGCACCCGACGCCTTGAAAGTGGGAATCAAAACACGCGAGGCGTAATTTCCCGCGCCAATAAATCCAAGGACAACATCTGAGCTCTCGTAGTTATAGGTTTTTCTGAGGGTTACCGATGAAGCAGCCACAGATTCGACGTCCTTCTTCGGATAGTTCAATAAAATACCCAAAGCAGAACGGTCATCAAGCCTTCGGTAGGCATCTAAAGCGTTATCAATGTCGTAACGATGAGTAATCAACGGCTTAACGTCAATGCGGCCACTGGCCATCAAATCCAACACTGCTTCAAAGTTACGTTGCTCAGTCCAACGAACATACCCAGCCGGGTAGTCATGTCCCTTTTGCTCATACTCATCGTCATAACGACCAGGACCGTACGAACAAGAAACTTGGAAAGTCAGTTCTTTCTCAAAAAAGTCTGCGCGAGATAGCTCTAGGCCCACTACTCCGACAAGCACAATACGACCTCGCTTGCGGCACATTGTTGCGGCCTGTGAAACAGGCTCGTTACTCTTGGTACTAGCTGTAATGACCACGCCGTCAACACCACGCCCCCGCGAAAACACAGCAGCTTTCGCAATCGGATCTTCGCCTTTAGAGAGGTCGACAGTTTCAGCACCAAACTGTCTTGCCAATTCACATTTCGCGCTGTCAAAGTCGATCCCCAGCACCCTGCAACCGTTGGCTCTAAGCAACTGAACAGCAAACAGACCAATTAGCCCGAGGCCAGTAACAACCACCGTTTCACCAACTGTCGGTGCTACCAAACGAATACCTTGAAGCGCGATGGCGCCGATCACAGTGAAGGCAGCGGACTCATCGTCTACTTCATCGGGCACACGGGCACACAGATTCTTCGGAATACGGACCACTTCCGCATGATGACCGTTGGACACCACACGTTCCCCCTGCACAAAGTAGGTCCCGGGGGCCTCAATAACACGACCCACATTGCAGTACCCAAGGGGCAAAGGCTGATCGAGCTTCGAGCGGACCGCCTCGACGGTGGGGGCCAGGCCGTCTGTCTTGACCTTATCTAGCACCATCTTGACCTTATCGGGCTGCTGCCGGGCCTTATCAAGCCAATTCGCCTTCCCAAAATCGATCAGCATGCGCTCAGTGCCAGCAGAAACCAACGTGGTTGAGGTGGCTATCAACAGCTGGCCTGCCCGCTTCTTCGGACACGGGACTTCCACCAACTGTGTTTCACCGTTGGCAATATTCTGTAGTACTTGTTTCATAATGTCCTTGTATTGTGACGAACCGTCTCAAGCAGTTACAGGGTTCGCATAAGCTTGTTTTTTTCTTCCTGAGAGAGGTAATTGATCAAAACAGCCTTATAAATTCCCTTGAAAACAAAGAGGCTTCCTGCCGCTGCACCAATCACCTTGAATCGGTCCACAAGCCCTAATATATCGTCCTTTGACCCAGCACCACCCAGCACAGTTAGGGGCACGCTGACCGATTCGCGAGCCTTTTCAGCCAGCTTGAGGTCATAACCTTTCATAACCCCATCATTGTCAATCGAATTCACGACGATCTCACCAGCGCCACACTCCTCCAAGCTGCGAAGCAGCGTTTCTAAATCGCCCTTCACTTTCTTCTTTCCGTTGTGGACACAGACCGTATAGCTCCCAAGAAGCGTCTTTTTCACATCGACTACAGCAACAACACTTTGACCACCAACAACAGCGGCAATGGAAGAGATGATTGAGGGGTTTTCCAACGCCGCGCTACTGAGCGCTACCTTCTCAACTCCAAGTTCTATAATTTTTCGTGCTTGCTCAACATTCTTAACGCCCCCCCCGTAGCAAAGCGGCATGCGACATTCCGAAGCTAGTTTCTCTATAAGAGAGTAATCAGGCTGGGTTCCGTTAACAGAGGCATCAATGTCCAATACGATTAGTTCATCTACTTCCTTCTCGTTGAATATTTTTACCGCATTTAGCGGATCCCCAACGTACTTCGGTTCAGCAAACTTGACAGTTTTCACCAGGCCCTTTTTATGAACCAACAAGCAGGGGATAACTCTTGATCTCAACATTGCTTCAGCCCCGCAAAGTTTTTAAAAAGGTTCACTCCATTCGAATGACTTTTCTCAGGATGGAACTGGAAACCGAAAATATTTCCTTTACGAGCGGCCGAAACGAATTCAACCCCGTAGTGAGTCACCGCCAATTGGTGTTCCTCCTCACAAATGAAGCGATAAGAATGAAGAAAATAGAACCCCTTCTTTTCATCTACTTCCTCAAAGATAGGGTGCTCCTGTACGGGTCGAGCGTTATTCCAACCCATATGAGGCAGTTTCGGCTTATGCGGTAGTATGGATTCGTCGAACCTAACCACTTCACTATTTTTGAACCAGCACAATCCCCTTTCATTACCTTCTTCACTGCTACACGCCATCATCTGCATTCCAACACAGACCCCCAACACTGGGATATGACTCTCCAGAACTTGTTGATCAAGTGCTTCACGTAAACCTGAAGCGTTTAGGCGAGCCATGGAATCATCAAAGGCGCCAACCCCTGGAAGAATTATCTTGGAGGCTTTGACCAACTGCTCCGGTTTGGAGACTACTCTAACTTCAATATTCAGCCGTTCATAGATATTGGCAATGGCTTTTATATTACCTGAGCCATAATCTACGATGGCGATCATCGTTTCCCACCTTTTTCAACTCCCAGTTTCCGAAGTGCTTTGGCTCCCATTTCGTAAATCCACATTTGATTCTTATAGTCTTGGTAAGACTTATTATCTCCATTAAAATACGATCGAAGCTCATCTGTGGTGATATCTAGCTTATTTGCAATATACTTAAAATCTTCATCAATAGTTTCTGGATCATACGCTGGTGACTTCAGCCGCTCCAAAGCCTCTTCCCGGCTCATCTGCCCGGTCAATATCAAGCTAGAGTACTGTACCTTGCGAGTATCAAAACCGAACTTTTCCGGAAGCCAATAAGATTCGTAGAAGCGAGTAAAGCGAGACTCGAAATGCTTCTGGGGATATCGCTGATAACCGTAGTTATCGACTAGAAATTGAGTTGCTTGCTCCTTGTCGTAAGGCATAAAGTCCAGCGGTCTGTAGAGCTTTATTCCTCTCACGTAAGGCAGATATATTTTATGCCACAATATATTCGTCAGTGGAAAATTCCTTAATTTCTTCGAGCCGAATTTCCTATGTATATCTTTTATTTGTCTTGAATCAGACTGATAGTACATCCATTCAAGAGGATTTCGAATACACTCAGTTGAATAATTACCGCCGGTCAAAATGTGTTTAATCCTGTGTCTAGATGCAAACTTATACATCGTGGCGAAAAAAGCGTGGTCTTGAGGAGTGTCAATGTGAGAGACACCAGACTTGAAAAAAGAAAGCTGCAAGTCTTTCATTTCTTCCCAATCAATAACCTCCGTATACAAATCTAGACCGAGCCTATCGACGATTTGCTCGATATTGTGTACCGCCTGCTGAGAGTTCCACCCTGCATCGACGTGAAAGACCAAAGGGCGCAATCCAAGTTTCTCTTTCGCTAAGTAAACTAGGTAGGAACTATCGATGCCACCACTCATACCGATAATACAATCAAAGTCCTTGCCTTCACCTTCTCTTCTTATGTTATCCGCAATTTTAGAAACATGAGCCCATCCTTTATCATCAGGGCTCCAACTTGGTAGAATATCGCTGTAGTAAGTTTTACAGTGATCGCACACACCATGCTCGTCAAAATAGATTTTAGTATCAGTTGTATCCATTACGCAGTTTTTGCAAATCAACTGCTCACCATCTGATTGAATATCCATTGTGTTCAAACCTTTTCCAGATTGTTATCTTCTCTTTATACTTCAGCGACACCACTAAATCACGGCTCTTAGCGTTGAGGTCAATATCTCACCAGTGTGAATAATTTCAGTAATTTCTTTAAGATTTAGCGGCAGAGTACCTACAACTTCACAATAAATAACACGGAGTTTATCGTCACTGAAATCTAGCTATTCGGCACGATTCATATAATATTACCAAATTCACTTCCGATACAATCATACCATCAATAACGTAGCTTATAGCTAAATATATGAAAGCTCAGCTATTTTTTCAACCTCTATTCGTAAAGGCCACCACCGTGATGATACAGACTACCTCTTCGTCAATCTGTTTATTTCGGGGAACTTCACCCTCCGTAACCGAACTAAAACTTCCATGTTGTCAACATTTCCCAACGCTAAATTCTACATAATGGCTTAGAGGCATCGACAAAAAACAATATCTTCAGTATCTATTCGTGGGATCTAAAAAACAGATTCTAGTCATTGGCCTCACTTGTAATAAGCGTCCACTCCAAAATATCATATATCGATTCCGACTTGCGAAATCTACCTATTACGTTTAAAGCTTGTCTTCCGTTCCAAAAATCTCTTTAGCTTCACCTTCTCGTATTAACTTAGGGTTCGAAATTATTTAGGGATGATGTCCTGTTAGTTTATTACATATTCTTATTACTTCTCTAAGTGGAACAGACTTTCCAGAACAAACATTAAAGACTTCTCCCTCAACATTGGACCTTAGAATCCTGACATAAGCTGAAACAACATCACGAACATCAGAGAAATCACGTGCCACGTCCAAATTACCTAGTTCTAAAACAGGGTCGTGTCGCTTAAAAGCAGCAACAATCTTAGGCACCAGAAATTTTTCGGACTGACCAAAACCAGTATAATTAAACGGTCGCGCAATAACGATTGGTAACCTTCGCATTCTTAGTCTTGCTGCATATTCCATAGCAACCTTCGATACTCCATAGTCATTCTCGGGAATAAACTGCGCTTTCTCATCGATGGGTAAACCAATTGGATTACCATAAACATTGCCACTGCTTGCGATAAGGACTTTTTTGACCTTGGTGTTCTGGCTAATCAACGCATCTAAGAGGTTAGTCGTAGCAACGATGTTGGCTACATAGATATCACTGACATTATGGTGATTCACAAACGATACAGCAGCAAGATGAACTACATAGTCTGGCTGTACGCTCTTAACCATGTTCTCTACTGCCTAGTAGTTCGTGAGATCGCAACCTATATTCTGAATACCCGTTTTTATCGACGGAGACTCCGATGAATTACTTATCGAAACGCACCTGAACCCGTTCTTTATGGCTTCCGTGATAAACCAACGACCGGTGAAGCCGGAGGCGCCAGTGACCATTACAACATCAGACACTAGAACGACCACCCTGCAGAATTACGCCGCAGGTCGGCTTCGTACATCATTTTGACTAAATCTTCCAACTCAGTTTTAGGCTCCCAACCTAACTTTGCTTTTGCCCTTGAAGGATCACCAATTAGCAAATCAACCTCCGCCGGTCGATGATACAAAGGATTCACGCGAACAATTGTTTTGCCAGATTCGTTGTCGACGCCCTCCTCATTCACACCACTACCATGCTACCTAATCTGAATACCTGCTGCTTTAGCAGCTAGTGTAACAAACTCTCGAACCGTTTCTGTGCGATTTGTCGCTAGAACAAAAGTGCCGGGATCCTTACACTGCAACATCCGCCACATCCCGTCCACATAATCTTCAGCGAACCCCCAATCTCTTTTGGCATCAAGGTTTCCCAACTCTAACACCCCTAACTTGCCAAGCTTTATTTTGGCAATTGAATCAGTAATCTTACGTGTGACGAATTCCTGTCCCCTTAATGGCGACTCATGATTAAACAAAATGCCACTAGCACCATATATCCCTTAAGACTCACGATAATTTACGGTCATCCAGTGAGCATAGAGCTTTGCAACGCCATAGGGACTCCGGGGGTAAAATGGCGTAGATTCATGTTGCGGTACAGATTGCACCTTCCCGAACATCTCTGAAGTAGACGCTTGATAAAACCTAACTTTAGGGTCAACCAGACGGATGGCTTCAAGCATATTAACCACGCCAAGTGCTGTAATTTCGGCAGTTGTTAGTGGCTGATCAAATGAAACTCCGACGAAGCTCTGTGCCGCAAGGTTGTATACCTCAGATGGACCGACTTTTTCCAACAATCGGATACTGGAAGACAAGTCTGTCAAATCGTGCTCCACAAGCTCTAGGAACGGATGTTCATTTATCCCTAACTCCTCGATACGCCAAAAATTTACTGACGCGGTACGCCTGAAGGTCCCGTAAACTTGGTATCCCTTTTGCAGCAACAACGCAGCGAGGTATGCGCCATCCTGACCCGTTATTCCGGTAATTATTGCTTTTTTCACCACAATCTCCAATTCAAACGCGGATCTTCGATATCAAAGACCACACCTATGTAGTGTAAGTCAAACGCGCGATGAAGCACCGGCAGACTGAAGCAACCGAAGCTGGGAAGGTCAGGAATTAGCTTAATCCAATTCTAGCCGCCTCCAGTGCGAGGTTCGTAATGCCTGCCGTTTAAAGAGCCTCTAAGATATAATTAGGTCTACACTTACTCTCCCCTTCACCATTTGATTTGTCTTCCGAGCCAATGAATAAAAAACCAAAGAATTCACGAGAAGTTTAAACACCAACTTAACAACATAAGTTCACCGAGAATCCAATTCAGCCAACACTCGAACAACTCTAGCGGCGGTTAGTGATGTACTGTCAACGCCGGTTTAAATTTGACCCACTTTCCGGCGTTATCGCCGAAGTAAAATTGACCCACCCCCGATTAGTATTGCTTCGTCGTAAACGATTCCAGAACCGTTGGTACCACACCAATCTCTTTTCGGCTCTTAAGCCTGTAGCTCTCGCCGCTGATCTGTACGATGTGCGCATGGTGTAACAGCCTATCCAGTAGCGCTGCCGTGAGAGTTGTGTCATCTGCGAACGCATTTGACCACTAGAACCGGTGTCCACTGACCTTTCCCCTCAGTTTGTACCAACCCTTCGATGAGATTTTTGCTAAGCTGAGGGGCTCCCAGTTTTAGTACCATACCCTATGAGACTGGGCTGGTTTCAGCGGCTTGTTGTGCCGCGTACTCATTGGGACTGAGATTATTGAGAGCCTTGTGAGGTCGCCTCCGGTTGTAGTCACTTCGCCAAGCCTCAATTTTCACTTTAGCATCCTCGTAGCTGTTGAACCAATGAAGGTTTAGACATTCGTCGCGAAAGCTGCCATTGAACGATTCTATGAATGCGTTATCGGTCGGCTTACCAGGTCGAGAGAACGCTAGCGTTACCTTGTTGGTGTAAGCCCAAAGATCCGTAATTCTGCCAGCGAACTCGCTGCCGTTATCACAGAAGATTCTGCTCGGTACTCCGCGGTCTCGCGCTATCTTAGTGAGTGTCTCCACTACGTTTTCGCTGCGTAATCTGGGACCAACCGTTGTTGCTAAACACTCTTTTGTGAAGGTATCGATAACAGTTAATACCCTGATCTTTCGCCCGTCATGTAGCTGATCTGCCACGAAGTCCATTGCCCAACAATCGTTTATGCCCTTTGACGGCGTTTGCTCAAACTTACGGTGAGATGCGCTCACGCTTCGTCTAGGGCGCTTGGGGCGAAGCTGAAGTCCTTCAAGACAGTAGAGGCGATGTATACGCTTCTTGTTGAAGACAATGCCTTCTCGTTTCAGCTGCACATGTATACGCTTATACCCATAACGAACTCGGCTTTGTGCGATCTCTTTGATCCGAGCTCGGAGCCAGTCTTGTAGATCTTTGGTTTTAACGTATCAGAACGACGATCGGGATAACCCCACCAACGCGCAAGCCCTACGTTCACTGATCGAGTGGGTAGTGATCAGGTGGCTTACAACCTGGCGTCGCATCGATACGCCTACCACTTTCGACCCGCCACCTCCTGCAACATAGCCTTATCTAAAGAGAGGTCTGCCACTACGCGCTTCAAACGTTCGTTCTCCTCTCGAAGCTGTCGTAGCTCACGCAGTTGATCCGGCTCCAGTCCACCGTAATCCTGTTTCCAGCGATAGAACGTGCCTTCTGCAATACCGAGTTTGCGGCAAATATCAGCAACCGTAGCGCCGGATTCATGCTGCTTCACGGCAGTGATAATTTGTTCGACTGAATAGCGTTTTCGTTTCATGATCGAAGGCCTCCTGTGTGCCTAATTCATGCCCAAAACTCTCATTCAGTATGGGACTGATTTCTGGGACCCCCGATAACCCGCATCGGCACTAATCAATTGCTCATCGCCATATAGGAAGCAAACCAGCTTGATTGAGGTCATGCTCATGTGCAGGGGTGGTAGTGAAATTATGGGTGATACCGGCGCGGGCATCGACACTGATGTGAGCCTTCATTCCGAAGTGCCGCTGGTTGCACTTCTTAGCCTGATGCATCTCCGTGTCTCGTTCACCCATTTCATTATCGGTTGAAGTGGACGCCTCGATAATGGTGGCATCCACGAGCGTGCCTTCTTTTAATAGAACGCCGGCATAAGTGAGACACTGATTGATCTCTTTAAAGATCTTACGCGCCAACTTCTTCCATTCCAGACGGTGACGTAAGCTCATAATCGTGGTGTGATCAAAGATCGGTTTACAATAACAGTCCTCAAATGAGACGCGTCGAAGCGATCTCGTCGCGTGCATCTTCCATCGAGGGATCGCTGAGGCTATACAACAGCTGCATACAGTCGATAAGAAACATGGTCGATAACGGATACGGTATGCGGCCGTTTCCCGCTTTCGGATAGTGCGGTTCGATAACGAACTCCAACTGGTTCTACGGGAACGATTTGCCCATGCGACTTGGCAAGGCCTCTTTGCACGAGCGCGGCCGCTAGTGACCGAACTCGCGATCAACGAGGGGCAGCTGCTCATCCATAAGTAATCTCGATTAGAAGAGAATACTCTTGGTTATCTCAGGTCCCAATACTTGTTCACTATCTCCATAACATACGGCCCGCTGGCAAACCCAAATAGTAGGTACCAGGTTATGCTTCTGAGAAAAATTACATGACGCTTTCGAACGCATCTACCATTACGTCAATAGATAGATTATCGTCATAAAAATTTTTAGCATTTTTACTAAACTCAACCATCATATCCCGGTCTAGGACAAATGAGGCTAAACTCGCCGACAAGTCATCTAAAGAAGGCTTAATAAACCCGTTAACCTCATCTATTATGCTATCTGTTTCTCCACCGCTGATAGCGCCCTGCAGAGTAGCAAATGGAACGCCATGCCCGAGCGCCCTGGGGACCGATAAACCCGCCTGACCAATAGATACCTCTATACAAGCATCCTGATAAAACTCAGCCAATCGCGCAGATTCAGTTATTCTGCCGTGGAAAATCACTTTATCACTGACACCAATTCGCTCTACAGCAGATTTTAAATTAAGAAACTCCTCCCCATCGCCTACTATATTGAACGTGAGATCGCTCCTTAACGCCAGCAAGCCTTTAAAAACCGGAATAAATTCATCGAGCCTTTTACGCTTAGTAAGCGATCCGATAAATATGATCGAATTAAAACTCTTCGCATTCAGATCTACCTCTTCGACATAAACCGTGTTGCGCGCAACAACGATACCACAGCTACTCGGGAGCAGCGAAGCATGGGAGTCAGCGTACAATATATTACTGTGTACACGCCTCGCAATCCATATACGAAGGTTATTCGCCATCTTACTCTTAGTCTGCCAAAAGCCCCAACTAACCACACGAGCGCCCCCGAAGAGAAGAATCAATAAATTGGTAACATACCTGAAGTTACCAACCACAATGATTCTATGATACCTCTTTGCGAATAATAAACTCAAAAGCCTCGGTTGAAAATAAATACCAAACATTTTAATTGTCCGCAACGGTATGAAATTCACCCTTTCCAAAAAGACAGATTCAATGCCATACACATGAAGTTCAGATGACAACGCCAATCTTTCTAGCAGCTCCTTCCTGTAAGGAAATACCTTGTTCCCAACCACGATCGCTATTTGCTTCATACATCTGTACCGAGAAAACCCACCAGCTCATCGACCGAATAAACAACTTTAGCCGATGGATGAACTGCACCAAAATAAAGACACCGATAATCTATCAGGTCGCAAACCGAATCAATGACAACAAACACTTGTGAACCATTCTCAGATGCATCGATTGTTATCGCCGAGAGCTTTGTAATTAGGCGAGTACTACATAATGCCTCGTCAATCGATACGACCTTCCTGCGTGCAGGAGGAAGTCTGTAGTTGGATAGTGAGTCATTGGGATGTAATTTGATAACAAATCTGAAGTCATATTCTATCAACTTATCCATTACTCTTTGATCACCCTTTACATCTCGCGAACAAGTCGCATACACAATCGACTCCGTGAATCTACTGTTAAATACCTCCTTTCGCTGATAAAGCTCATTTATTACCTGATGATCGTAGATAAACCGACCTGGACCATAGATCGCTTCGAGATACTCACGCTCACGGCTCGTTAAGCACATATACGAATTACCAAATATGCCGTTTGGTAACTTAAGGCAGGGACTAACTCCATGAGGTATGCAGACTGTGTCTATAGACAGGACATTACAAATCTCCTGTAAATATGTTCCGTAACGTTCATTGGTCGTCCCTGCAACAACATTCTTGACAGAATATTTCTGTAAGTAGGCGTGGATAAGCGATGCGTTAACCGCATCCTGCACCAAACGAATACCACTGTAGCAGCAAAACTTATATGACACATAATACTTGGCCGAGATCAATAAAACGCTGCGAAAATTACGATAGAAATATGAATAGAAAATAGGACTGATGGCGAGCGCGAAAAAAATCTCCCTAAAACTAATAACGTCTATAATGTGGCGAACGGTAACACCCTTTTCTATAAACCTGTTGGACTTCTTAGCCAGAACATCCATGTACACAATAGACGATTCCTTGGAATATTTCAGCAGATAGGATCTCAATCGTTCTAAACTACCGTTACAGGTTGCTACGCCCGCGGTTTCGCTACTATCGACGCTGGCGTGGAAAGATCTTCTCCCTAAACATCCACGCACTAGAGCGAAAAAAACAATCCCCGCCCCAAGAAAAATGGCCACGATAAGTATAAAGATAGCCAGTACCTTTGAATCCCGAACAGGAGCTGTATCCGAAAAATACTGTGACTTCACCTCTTGAAAAAAAATATGTTGATGGAAATAATTTGCATAAATACCTAGGTTTGATACATCACCTAATGCCTCGCACTTAGTGTGAACATATTTTTGAAACTCGTCTAAGTCAAAGCCTTCCAATCCGTCACCTCAATAAATATTTACTTAGTAATTTTTTCCGAATAACATTATTTTTAGAAATACAGTCGATAGAAATAGGCTGAATTTGCATGGATAGGTTCTTCTCTACTAGATCGATAAACTCCTCGACAGAAGAAAAAAAGCGCTCTTGGGGAACACAATCGGAATACCCTAAAAGCTCAACGGACCTGTTGGCTATAACATTAGCTCCTAACTCCAAACAGTCAGTTAGTATAGAGCTTGCTCGAAACCGATATCGGTTATTGTAGTGGACTACGCAGAGCCAGGATTTAGATACCATTGTGTCGTAGTCAGCATTGTCTAGCCTTTCAGCAATAACAACCCAATTTTTTTTCTCCACATTGAAACACGGCATCTGACGGAGGACGAATGTCAAATCATTCTTCGAGATTAGTTCGTTAAATACGTCATTATTGTAAAGCTCCTTGATAAAAACATCATCAAGATACGCTTTCGCTAGCCAAATAATCTGCCGATTTACAGAAGTACAATCTTTTTTACTACGTGAAACTATAGGTATCGATGTGACTAACACAGAGTCAAAGTCCACATTGGAAAAAACCGATCGTGCTGAGTCAGTTAAAAATATGGCGTTTGTTTTCTTAAGGCATCTTCGATAAATAAACCTCAGTATCAACCCACAACTCAGGTACCCAGTCATATTATTATGAAAAACAAGATATAGATTAGACTTTCGAGATAAGCCTAATAAAAAAAGAAAGATAAACCTATTTTCAAATGCAAGAACCAATCTTTTCTCGGAATCAAAAGGATTTATCAGAGCATGCATATGTCTGAATACGGAAAATATCTTACTGCCAACCGAACTATATAGTGCGCTTCGAGTCCTTCGCGAATCCAGCTCGCTATTGATCGCACGTTGTAATACGTAAATTGTTGATATACGCCCTCCCAATTCATTAATGATCTTGGTATTAAAGCTAGAATGCCCGGGGGGTGAAACTGGGTCGTACACTTTCACGACATGACCTCGTAGAAGCTATAAGAAGAAGAACTGTAGCGATAAAGGTAGATGGATTAGTGTCGCCAACCAAAAGAAAAATGGGTAACGAAACAATATAAAACTGAGCACGATTTACTATTTGGCGATACCGACTCAAATAAACCAAGAATATTAAGAGCCCAAACAAACCAAACTTGACAAGAATATTCGTGAAAGTGAGATGCATTCTTGTATAGAGGCCGACATCGTATTGAACAAAGTCATATCCACCAACGCCAACCCAGGGTGCTAATACTCCAAAGGTGTCAACAACACCACCACCAAGCCCCCCTCCAAACAGAAATTTCCCCATATCAGACCACGACGCCATGAAAGTATAGAGCTCGCCGTAAATATTACCTACACTAGTTTTAGTATGTAGAAGTGAATCGAAACTAAACAATGAAACCACTTGTGATAACTTGTATGTAACAATGGGGTCGTTTAAATAAGGTACTAATGACATCAAGAAAAGGGCAAAGACTACCAAAACCCCTCTCACATAGTTGTTCGATATTACCAGCATATACAGGAAGTAGAGCGCAAGTAGTATGATGGTCTTCCCACCGATGAATAGATCACCCTTAATCAATATAAAGATATACAATGCCCAATAAGCGGCTAGTTCAAGCTTCCACCTTATACTAGACACTATCAAGAGCGCAGGTAATAAGTAGACTGAAGCACTTTGGGCTAGATAGTAATTACCCCCACCATAATCGAATTTATTTCCGAGCACAAGGGCTGCAAGCAAGTAAATGGACGCACCACGCACGGTAGCATTTACTATCAAAAAACAATCCATATAACGCGACAAAAATATAATCAAGGCTAGAACGATATAAATTTTCAGATCTCTAATGACTAAAAGAAAATTTTGAAATTCAAAATTAAAAATATTAACAATAGTTAACGCTAATACATATAGAATACCAATTATGAAACTTATCTTGACTGGTTTGTTAGATACAACCATAAAGCATAGCATAAGCAATCCCGTCAAAAACGAAAAATTAAATACTCGAATCCCATAAAGCGTATAAATTTCTTGATCATCTAAAACATATGTCCACTCCCCAATCATCAGTAGCGCAGCCATCATTGTTGAGTTTATAAATAGTCTTCTGCTAATAAGCATCGGCGAAACAAGAAGAATGGTCATAAAAACTAACAAAACACTGGACAATTCTGGAAAAGAGTAGGCAATAGACTCTAATATTGCTAACGACACAGCGCTTACTTCAAGGGCGTGTTTTTGTTGAAATCTCATTAAAAACCTTAATAAAAGCCAAAGCTAGTGCAATTACATGCGTCAGATATAATGTCCAAACGAACTCGAATAGATCAGAAAACAAGAAATCATAAAAAATCATAAAAAATATCACAAAAATCGCTACTGAAAAATATAGATTTCTCAGGAATTTAACCTTATTTAACATTACTATTAACACATTTGCCAGCGAATCAAACGCAGCAAGAAAGATAGACGCAGAGACAAACGGTATATATATACCATAATCAACCTCCTCATTCGGTAGCAAAATAGCAAGAACCTTCGCTCCAAATAAATAAACTATTATCGATACACACGCCCCAATTGATAATAGTGCAAAGGTATAGCGCCGTATGAGCGGATCAAAGTTTTGTTTCGTTTCATGTAGCCCGTAGATCTTAGGTCTAAAAATCCTTGTTACCTGCGTGTACAACAGCGATGTAAATGTCACGAACTGCCAACTTAACGAAAAAATTGATAACATCGCCAGCCCCAGCTTTACTGGTATAATGTATCTAATTGAAGCGTTCAATGACATTTTTGCTAGAGAAAACAATAATACATCCTTTCCTTCCGTAATTATTCGTGAATACGTCAGGCGATGACTTTTATGGAACCCTATTCTATAGAAAAACTGGACCTGTAAAATGTTTGAAATCAGATCGATAACAAAAAGTAAAAATAGAATATACCTCAAGTTAATTACATCTGTTACCCCAAACAAAACCACTACACTGCAAAAAAAAAGACAGCGCTGTATCAAAAATATCTTGGCATACAGTTCTTGTTTTTTCAGGTATTCAAAGACACCAGGGAAACCGAAACCTGTCAGCAGGTTTGCTAAAACAAGAAGATATATATCATTATCAGTAATAAAGGTTGCTATCAGCAGCGAGATGCCTAAAGCCCCCATAACGGCAAATCGCAATTTCAAGATTAGATGGATATAGCCTTCATTTTCATGAAGATAGCGGACGACAAGCTCATTAGTTCCGAACAATGCAAGTTGTAGCAGAATCGAAGCGTAAAAAACTGCCAGCGTATACAGGCCGAAGTCTTCGAGCCCTAATTTCGTAGCCAAATATAAGTTAAATGAGTAACTTAAGATGGATGTAGTTAATGAATACCCTGTGAGGCGAAAAAACTTATTCAATTCAAGTCCAACCTCTATTCACTCTATCTATTTTCGTTCAAAAACTTCGATAGGGGTTGACTTCGCATATAAGTTAAGTCCGCAAGCGTGTCTACGCTTCGCTCTGTATGAGGTGTTACAACTCCGACCAGAGGTATATCATTTTCAATACATCGGAGTTGCTCTACCTGCTCGATTTCCTCGAGCGGACCTTTTTTACTATTAACAAAGGTCTGCAGAGTCTCTCGACAATACATGTAAACACCATGAATCTTGTGATAATTTGGCGTAGAATCTCGTGAAAAAGGTATTTTTGCGCGCGACGCAAATCGAATTCTATTATCAGTAGAAACTGCTACCTTTACTTCTGACGAGTTTCCACCGTCTGCTATTGGAGAAATCGCTGTCTTAAATACACCTGACTCCATTCCGCTTTCAACCAGCACGCGTACTGTCTCGGGATTAAGTAGTGGTTCATCTCCCTGAACATTTACGAAAAACTCGTAACTGGTATATATTCTCGCTACCTCGTAGACTCTTTCTGTGCCATTACAACAGTCCGGGCTTGTTAAAACATTAGGTATCCTCCACACGTTCAGCTCGTCAGCAATCACAGCACTATCAACCGCTACTACAACGTCTCCAACGCCAGCTTTTGCCGCTGCTTGATAGGTCCAGTAGATTATCGGCTTTCCGTGTACTAACTCCAATAGTTTTTTGGGGAGACGTGCTGATGACAATCTAGCGGGTATAACAACTAACGGCGACTTAAACTCCGTCATGACAACCACCCCCCATCAACTGGGATCGATGCGCCGTTGATGTATGCACCATTTTGCCCCAACAGAAGCTCACACACACCGATGAGTTCGGATGCTTCACCCCACCTACCTGCCGGAGTTTTATCCAATGTCATTTCATATAACTCGCTATTCTTTAGAAAGTTTGGATAGTACGATGTTTTGCAAAATCCGGGCAAAATTGAATTACAGGTAATTCCCGCGCTAGCGAACTCAGCTGTAACGCTTCGTGTAAATCCGTCTAGACCGGCTTTACTAACGGCATAAGCCGAAAGTTCTGGCAATGAACTCTGAGATAATATTGAGCTGATGTTCACTATACGTCCAGAATTGTTGGATACAAAGTATGGCAACATGTGTTTCGCTAGGTTTATCGGCGCAAAAAGATTAACCTCACAAACATTCTTAATTTCGTCCAGTGAGAGACTAAGCATCCCTTTTCTGCACCTTACACCAGCGTTGTTTATCAAACCGTACACTGAACCTTTATTTTCCTCCAAAACAGGGAGCAGCTTAGATTCAATCGCACCTAAATCTGTTATATCCAAACACATAATTTCATGATGGGTACTCTCTGGTTCGATTTCTTTCCGAAGACTTTCACAGTCATCCTCATTTCTTGTTATTCCTATTAGCTTGTAATTTCTGCTAAGTCCTAAAAATAGCTCCCGCCCAAAACCTTTACCCACGCCTGTGATGACTACAGTTTTCATTCAGTAATAACCTCCGCTACTCCTAGTTTGATTAACTCCTCATCTTTCGTTTCATATAATGTTGGCGATCCTATTTTATCGAGTATAACCAACCTTAAATTCTTCGAGGTCCGCTTCTTGTCTTTGAAAGCCAGACTGGTGATACTATCAATCAGTGCATCTCGGCTCATCCCAATAGATGAGGCGGAGAAGGCCACCGGTAACCCAAGCTTTTCTATGATTGCTCGCAACGTGCTTATGTCCTCTTCGTTTAGGTATTCGAGGTGAATGCAAATTCTAAATATCGCAAGCATACCTAGAGCCACACCTTCTCCGTGACGGAGAACCTCTTCTCCCTCATAGACCGTCGAGAACTCAATCGCGTGTCCAATCGTGTGTCCAAAGTTCAAGAAAAGCCTGTTTGATTGCTCACTTACATCACCACAAACATAAGCCTCTTTCTGCTTCAACGACAGACAGATCAATTCTTCGAGATCAGTTGTGCAGTCCACATTAAGTTGCATCAGCTTCTCGCGAATTCCTTCACTTCCAATCATGCCATATTTTATAATTTCGCCATATCCAGAAGAAATTTCCCGCTTAGGCAAGCTATTTATTACTTTAGTGTCTATAAGTATCATTTTGGGGTGATGATAGCTGCCAATCGCATTCACAGTATTTCGGAAATTAATCGCCGTTTTACCGCCAAGGCAGCTATCAACAGCAGAAAGTAGGGTGGTTGGAATACTTATCAGTTCAACCCCGCGATACCAGCAACTCGCAATAAATCCTGACAAATCGCCGACAACACCTCCCCCGACAGCTACGATTGCTACATCTCTTGATATATTTTTATCATCCAAGTCCTGGAATATCTTCATTGCAGAATTGAAGTTTTTATTATTTTTCCCTCCATCAAGAACGTAAACGCTAAAGTTGTACTTTCTTGATGCAGCTCTAAACTGATAATTTCTTTCTATAAAGCTATCCACAATAAAATATAACGGTTTATTTTGACCGATATAATTAAACATTTTATCAAAATCATCTAACATTCCACTGTCGATAATTACCGGATACTCTGTGACACCGAGATTTATATTTAACGTCTTCATTACCTGAGCCCCGAGTTAACTATTAAATTATAAAGCTCAAGATCTTCTTTTGAACGAAGATTTATTACCTCTAACGCACTTAGGCCAATTACATCCAAAGGTGGAACAAGCTTCTGCTTGCTATTAAGGAAAACATCTCTACGGAGAACTGTGAATATCCCATGGTCTGAGTACTTTATAACATTATCGTCTGTAATCCCTAACCGACTGCTGAATCCACCAATCACATTAACGACGGACTCATTTAGCACGAGAGAATGAGCGAATGAGATTTTATCAATATTAACGAAGGGAAATAATGGATTTTGGAATACGCTTAGGTTAGATTTATTTTTTGTACAGGAATAATAATTACTTATTACTTCTTCAGCACTTTTTAGGTGCTCTGTATTGCTATGAATAAGTGAAATTTTCGAGCTTATATTTTCAAGGTTTTGATTATCTATTTCTCCTATTATTTCTACAGATGCTACTCTATTATCCATAGACACCCGATTACAGAGGGAAGGTAATACTTGGTTTTCCAACATTTCAATTGTTGAATCATCCATACTATAGCGCTGTCTTAAATACCTACGGCCGAATGGAATTATTAAGTTCATGCATTACCTCCAGTTCGAAAGTAGTTCGAGAAGTACTTTAGTATCATCAAGTCCAATACACCCATCAGTTATCGAAATACCTCTCTTCAACTGAAACAATGGTGCTTCCTCCTGCTTGCCAGGGTTTAAGTTGCTTTCAATCATCACCCCAACCACTTTTCCACTTCCGATCAATCCTTTGTTCAGAAGATATCTTATTACTTCGCTTTGTTTGCGATAGTCTTTTTGACTATTACCATGAGACGAATCAACTATGATACCGGCTTGCACGCTACTATGAAGCATTTGTATCGCGTACTTCTCTATATCTTCTCTGTAATAGTTTGGTCGTCCACCACCGCGTAGAACCAAGTGCCCGTTTCTGTTACCTTTACTTTCTGAGATCACGCAACTGTTGTTATCATCGGTGGTCATATAGGTATGTTGCAATTCTGCTGCTTTAATAGCATCTATCGCAACTTGGACGGATCCTGCAGTCGAATTCTTAAAACCAACAGGATAGTCGCACGCGGATGCCATTTGCCGATGAATCTGTGACTCCACAGTCCTTGCACCGATCGCACCCCATGAAATCAGGTCTGAGAGGTAATTTGGTGTTATTGGATCCAGCAACTCATGTCCAATTGGAACGTCTCGCTGCAGTATTCCTAACATTGTTCTCCTTGCGAGCTCAAGCCCTGAGTTTACATCTCCAGAACCATCGATCCAAGGATCATAAATCAAACCTTTCCAACCCGAACGGGTTCGTGGCTTTTCAAAATACACCCTCATAATTATCTCTAAGCTATCTTTGTATTTATCTCGCATTTCACTAATAAACTCAGCATATTCTAAAGCTTCCGAATAGTTGTGAATCGAGCAAGGACCTACAATGGCTAGTATCTTATGGGATTTTCTTTCAATTATTTTCTGAACGTTTTTCCGTGCCTGCTCTACCAGTAACTGTTCCTTTTCTCCCGGACTATATTTAATTTTAAGGTCTTTTGGAGATATGACTTTTTTCATTTATCAACTTCCTGTAAAACTATTGAAGTCAAGCTTATTCAAACAGATGATTTAGCCTTCAAAATTTTGACTTTTTTACAAGGTTTGCAGCATTCGTTCGATAAGGTTTTACTAGGCTACCTACCTGGCCAATTTCTCCGGTGCCACATATCTAGGGACCATGTGTAGTGGTACTTTGTTATCGTATTCTCAAGTCTGTCTATTTCTAATTTCGCTGCATCGTGATTGCGGAACTAATGTTAGTTCACGCAGTCACTGCTGATTTTGCCCTTCACACTTTCAAACGTATTATGAGCTGGTTTACCTAGAGAAGGTGCGTTCGAGTCTACTTACTTCCCGTATTTCAGTGTTATGCAGCACAAATGGCCAATAATCGGGTCTGATAACCTATATTACTCTTCTAAATCCCAAATGCTGGAATTTTAGACGGATTAACCCCGATATTAGACCCGCGTGAGTTGGCTACCGCGAAGAATATTAGCCAACGCTAACAACATCGCGAGCTCTGAGTCGTTCTTCAGCAGACGGCCCTTTCCCCTCAGCTTGTACCAATCTGCCGATGAGATTTTTGATATACAGCAAGCCTATCTAACTCCTCTAGCCCGGATTTTGCGTGAAGGGATAAACAAGAACGGCTGAAAGCGGTATGGTTATTGGTGTCTAGACAATAATTCAAACCGATCAGCCGTGCGCAAAATGTTACCACAGTCATTCCAGTTTTCATCCCTTTCTCGTTGCTCCGTCGAAGCTCAGTTTTCAGGCGG
>JABXHP010000107.1 GCA_013373575.1 Oceanospirillaceae bacterium
GGCAAACATCCTTATACTGGCGCGCATTCGTAGGACTAAAGTATTAGGAGTCGTCCAAATGACTAAACTTAAGCGCACTGTTAAAGATCTGTTTAAAGCACGTTTCGCAGGTCAGCGTCTTTCTGCTGCCGAGCGCTACTTGGCTAGCGCACAGTCTCTTGAAGAGGTTGAGCGTCGCCAGCGTGAACTTATGCGTCAAGGCTTCTAAGGAAGCTCTAGAAGTTAAAAAGCGCCTGCGGGCGCTTTTTTTGTGCGTCACTGCTGACAGTAGGGTCGCCTTGCACTCGCTGTGATACTCTGGCCCCCTGTAAATGTTTACGTTTACCTCGTAGATAACAACATGCTTTGGGAGATTTAAATGGCCGATTGGGTAGACGCTTGTGCGACGAACGCTATCGATAACGAGAACTTGATCCGTTTTGATCATGGTGGTCGCACGTTTGCAATTTACCGAAGTCCCGAAGATGAGTACTTCTGCACCGATGGTATGTGCACCCACGAAGCGATTCACCTGGCTGATGGCCGAGTGATGAATAACACCGTTGAGTGTCCCAAGCATAATGGTACGTTCGACTACAAAACGGGTGAGGCTCTGCAGTCCCCTGTATGTGTTAACCTCAAGACATTCCCAACAAAGGTTGAAGGTGATCGCGTCTTGATTGAGATTTAGTTGACGCTCATTAGCAAGTAGCGTTCCTGGAGATAAAAAGCGCCGGATGGCGCTTTTTTGGGGATGTTTCTCTGGGGGAGGCTATGAAACCAGAGATTTGCGGGTTTCTCGATCCGCCGCGTTTGGCGCAGGTAGATGCAGGGGTTGATTGTAGTGCTGCATCAGTACAGCTGCCTCATTCTGCTCTCCTAGATTTAAGTAGAGTTGGCTGAGCTCCACCAATGTTTGTGCGTGTGTCTCCAGCTCTAAGCTGCGTTTATAGTGCTGGATGGCTGCTCCCCAAAGTTGCGCACGTTGGGACAGGCGCGCAAGGCAGAGCTCCAGAGCCGCGTTGTTTGGCTGCTGTTTTAGCCAAGACTTGGCGGTTTTAAGTTGGCCATTGGGGTCGCCAGAGTCCAGCTCAGAGAAGCGCAGAAGCAACTCTTCATTCCAACTTTTTCCAAGCCAACCACTCAGCAGATCAATCGCTTCGCTTGTCTTACCCACCGAGAGAAGCAACTGAAGATACTCAATGCGCACTGCGGCTAGTTGCTGGGTTTCAAAGCTTAGCGAGTTCCAGCACTTGCGTAGTTCCGTCGCCAGTTGCTCCGCAGGTAGTTGCGCGTACTCCTTGGCTGCGTTTTGCAGCAACCCTATTCCAGCGAGGTATCGATACTCTTGAGCTGTGGCATCATCTATCGCTTTGTTGCGGATGAGTTCGCCAATTAAAGGGTAGAGGTTTTTCCAGTCGTGATTATTTCTAAGTAGTTGTGCCTGCAGCAGTTTAACCTGAGGGTTATCTTGCTGTGTCTGTATAAGTTGCTCTGTTAACGCCGCTGCTTTACCCGCATGACCAAGGCGCAGCTCAAACTGAGCTCGACTCAGTTGTATCGCCTTTTCTGCCTGAGGTGCCGCTTTCAGTGCGTCATCTAGAATTCGGCTGAGCTCTTTTTCATCCCCTAGGCGGGCAGCCATTTCAGCAGCTTCCAGATAATAGATGGTAGGTGTGTGGCTAGTCTTAGCGGCTTGCAACAACATACGCCGTGCACGCCACCAGTCGCCCTCTGCGCGGGCCATCAGACCTAGATGTGCCTTTGCCTCGGCTTTGCGTTCAGTACGGGATTGGTTCCACTCTTTTAGACTCTCGATAGGGGAGCGAATGTGAGTGAAGATGTTTAGAAGTAGATGCAGTATCGCAAAGAGCAGTAGTGTAGCTAAACAGAGTACCCAGATACTTGTCTCAATGCTGGTTTGCTTATAGGCGATCAGCACGTAGCCGGTATCTTCGACCATCGCTTGGCCTATCCAGGCACCTGCCACTAATAGAATGACTAGCAGAATTAGAAAGCGTCTCATTTTTGCGCCTCCGCACCCAGGCGAGTCATGTCACTCATGTGCTGCTGCAGTTGCGTTAGAGAACCGCTGATGTTGGGCATAGTCGGTTCAACTCTGAGCGTCTTCAGTTCTGATAGTGCTTGCAGTAGTGCTTGGGTGGCACTGTTGTTCGTATCAAAATAGCGCTCGGTCAGTTCTGCTGAGCGTGCAAGGCTGGTGTCGAAGATAACCTGCTGCTGACGCAGCAGCGCTAGCTGTGCCTGTTCTAGAAGAAGTTGTAGGTTCTGGCGCAGATAGTGCCCTTGCTCGGGTGATAAAAGGGGCTCAACTGGACGGTCGTGCTGCTGGATAACTACGAGGCTCTCAAGGCTAGCCATGGCTTTGCCCAAGGCGCTCTGAATATCGTGCTGTAGCGTTTCGTCGACGCTCTCGGGGGTAATCTCTTGTAGCAGCTCCGGCAGTTGACGTTGTTGCTCTAGCGAGAGGGTGGGGAGTTCGCGGCTCTGATTTATCAGTGCAGCCAGGCGTAAGTAGGTGCCCTCCACATCCAGCTTGGGTACCGCCTCTAGCTTTGCAATATCTTGTGCCAAGCTCTGGCGCAGGCCGTAGAGGCTGACATCATCAAGCTCAGCCAAGACTTTATCCGCGGTGCGCAACATAGAGAGCGCGCCCTCCGGGCGCTGCTCCATGAGTACTCGCTGATTAGCTAGGCGTAACAGGTACTGAGCCTCCGCCAAGCGCCAATCTGCTTCGCTGGTGTTTCTACCCGCCTCTACCTGTTTAATGGCATCGCTGAGCCGCGACTGAGTGCGCTCTAAAAGAAGGTTTTGCGCTTCGCGCTCATCATCTAGCCGCGCGAGTTCGCCCTCGAGGTTGGCCAGTTGATTGCGTAAGCTGGAGTTTTTGCTGGCGAGCTCATCTGC
Organism: Oceanospirillaceae bacterium; assembly: GCA_013373575.1. Taxonomy (GTDB): domain Bacteria; phylum Pseudomonadota; class Gammaproteobacteria; order Pseudomonadales; family Balneatricaceae; genus Marinobacterium_E. Next base: position 2,908 of record JABXHP010000107.1, read on the forward strand.
AAGCTGGGCGTTAGCGCTATCAAGTTTACTGCTGAGCTTTGTCTGCTGCTGGTAGCCCCAGTAACCCACTGCTGGCACAGCAAGTAGTGCAATAATTGCGATAACTAGAGCGCTCTTACTGGACTTTGCAGGTTGGCTGTCAGCTGTAACACGGGGGGCTGAGCTCTTGGTCTCTGCGGTTTCGCGCTCATTTTTGCTTCGACTCTGGTTTTTGCTTTCGGTGTCGCTAGGTTGCTCTGTATCCGAAACCGAGTCAGCTGGAAGGTGGGGCTCGCTGATACCCTCAGGCTTCTGTTGACTGCCTTCGGGTAGTTGCTCTTCAGGTTTCTGCGCATCACTCATGCTGTGCGATTCCCTATATCTCAGTGGTCTAATAATGTAAGTTTAGTGCATCCAACATGGCCGAGTCGCTTGCGCCCGCTGCAATCTGGACGTTTTGGTAGTTCATTTCGCTTGCTTGGGTGGCAATTCTCTCGCTCGGCACAATTAGGAGGCACTGGTGCCGCCAGGGCAAATTGAGCTGCTCCAGAGCACTGAGAGCCTCACCACTGGTAAGTAGAATTGCATCAACTGCTTCAGCAAGCTGAGCATTGAGCTCAGTATCAGTATAGACGCAGGCAGAGCGGTGGTAGACTGCTATCGGGTCCACCTTTGCTCCGCGTCGCTCCAGCTCCTGCTGTAACAGCTCTCGCCCGCCTACCCCTTTTATCAGCAGTATGCGTTGATCTCCCAGCTCCTGCAATTGAGATGAATCCAGCAGAGCTTCGGAATCGATACCTGGATTGATAGCTGCTTGGATACCCGCTTGGCTAAGTTCATCCGCCGTGCCTTGGCCGATTGCGATCCACTCCACACCCACAGGTAGCTGTGGCCAGTACTGGTCAATCAGATCGGCGCCGATACGGGCAGCATTGCGACTGATAAATATGACTTTGGAGTATAGATCGAGGTTAAGTATGTGGCTTCTAACGCTGCTCGCAGCTGAGGTATCGATCTCTATCGGGGTGATCTGTAGCAGTGGCAGCGAGACGGGCTCATATCCCGCCTGTGTTAGGCGTTGTATGGCGCCCTGCTGCAGATGCGCAGGGCGCGTTACCATTACGCGGGCCTTAGCCACGCTCGGCATAAACTTCTGCCAAGATTTTATCGGCACCAGCAGCCAGCAGACGGTCAGCTAGCTCTATACCCAGGGCCTCGGCTGCCTCAGCAGAGCCGCGGATCTCATCACGCAGTACCTTAGTGCCATCAGGGCGTCCAACGAGACCGCGAAGCCAAACTTGATCGCCTTCAAGCTCAGCGTAGCAGCCAATTGGCACCTGGCAGCCCCCTTCAAGACGGCGATTGAGTGCGCGCTCAGCGAGCACGCGAATAGCTGTTGGCTCATCATTGAGGGGCGCGAGAAGATCAAGGGTAGCCTGATCATCCATTCGGCACTCTATGCCAACTGCTCCCTGGCCTCCGGCGGGTAGGCTCTCTTCAGCCGGGATACGGTAACGAATACGCTCTTCAAGCTCGAGGCGGATGAGGCCAGCTGAAGCGAGAATAATGGCATCGTATTCGCCCGCATCGAGTTTGCCTAAGCGGGTCTGCACATTGCCGCGCAAGCTCTTGATTACCAGATCAGGGCGGCGCTCGCGCAGTTGTACCTCGCGACGCAACGAGGAGGTGCCTACAATGGCGCCCTCTGGCAGCTGGTCTAGATGCTCGAAAGTGTTGCTGACAAATGCATCTGTCGGGTTCTCGCGCTCGCAGATGACAGCCAAGCCCAACCCTTCTGGAAACTCCATAGGTACATCTTTCATTGAGTGCACAGCGATATCCGCACGCCCCTCGAGCATGGCGCTCTCGAGTTCCTTAACAAACAGCCCCTTTCCACCGATTTTAGCCAGTGGGGTATCGAGAATTTTGTCGCCCTTAGTAACCATGGTGACCAGCTCCACACTTAGATCAGCGTGCAGACTTTCGAGTCGCGCTTTGACGTATTCGGCCTGCCAAAGTGCCAGCAGAGATTGACGGGTAGCGATGCGCAGCGTGCGAGACATGAGGGCTCCAGATAGCGTCAGATAAACAGATGCGCGCATTGTATCAGACCTTTGCTCCGTTGCGGTTTTTCACCGACAAAAGGGGTATAATCGCGCCAAATTTTTGTTTCATGTGGACTGAGGAAGAGATGAGCAACACAACAAATCAGCAGTGGGGTGGTCGTTTTAGTGAGGCAACGGATGAGTTTGTTGCTCGATTCACCGCGTCAGTGGACTTTGATCAGCGTCTCTACCGTCAGGATATACAGGGCTCTATTGCTCACGCTCACATGCTCGCTAAAGTGGGTGTGCTGACCGAGGAGGAGCGCGACGCAATCGTTCGTGGCCTCGGTGAGATCCGCATCGAGATTGAGCGTGGTGAATTTGAGTGGTCTGTTGCGCTTGAAGATGTACACATGAATATCGAAGCGGCGTTGACTAAAAAGATCGGTATCACGGGTAAGAAATTGCATACGGGCCGTTCGCGTAATGATCAGGTGGCGACTGATATTCGCCTCTACATGCGTGACGAGGTCGATTTTATTCTCTCTGAAATCAGTCGTCTGCAGCAGGGCCTGCTGGATCTGTCTGAACGCAATGCTGACACTATTATGCCGGGCTTCACGCATCTGCAGACTGCCCAGCCAGTAACCTTTGGTCATCACCTGTTAGCGTGGTTTGAGATGCTCTCGCGTGACTATGAGCGTTTCGCAGATTGCCGCAAACGCATCAACATTATGCCGCTAGGCGCTGCAGCATTGGCAGGAACCACCTATCCGATAGATCGCCACTACACGGCAGAATTATTGAACTTTACGGCGCCGGCAAACAACTCTCTGGATGCAGTGTCCGATCGTGATTTCGGTATTGAGTTCTGTGCTGCGTCCAGTCTGCTGCTGATGCATCTGACGCGCATGTCAGAGGAGTTAGTGTTGTGGACCTCAGCGCAGTTTAACTTTATTCATCTGCCAGATCGCTTCTGTACTGGCTCATCCATCATGCCACAGAAGAAAAACCCCGACGTGCCTGAGTTGGTGCGCGGTAAGTCGGGTCGAGTTTACGGCCACCTTGTTTCTCTGCTGACACTGATGAAATCCCAGCCCTTGGCGTACAACAAGGATAACCAGGAAGATAAAGAGCCGCTGTTTGACACGGTTGATACAGTGCGTGGCTGTCTGCGTGCCTTCGCTGACATGGTTCCGGCTATTGAGGCGCGTAAGGATGAGATGCGCGAAGCAGCTCGCCGTGGTTTCTCTACCGCCACTGACCTTGCTGACTACCTGGTACGCGCTGGTGTTGCATTCCGCGATGCGCACGAGATTGTAGGGCTCTCAGTTGCCTACGGCATTAAAACGAACAAAGACCTCTCTGATATGACGCTCGAAGAGCTGCGGCAGTTCTCTGA
>JABXHP010000297.1 GCA_013373575.1 Oceanospirillaceae bacterium
CAATAGCCGTACGCTCACCTGCATATTGAGTGATGGATACGATACTGGAGATGTGGCACAGCTTGAGACTGCTTTGGCAGATATCAAACAACGTGGCCGTAATTTGCTTTGGATCAATCCTTTGTGGCAGCGCGAGGGCTACAGCCCAGAGTCCAAGGGTATGCAGGTTGCTATGAGATTTGCTGATCAGGTCGCTGGTGCGCATAACCTGGAGACGTTGCGTAGTCTGGAACCGCATTTTACCCGTCTTGCCTAGGAGCGAACGGGAGGGAGAGTCAATGTTAACTAAAGCGCTAGAAGAACGAGCAAAACAGTTGATAGAGCAGGGCGAGAGGCTCGCCGTTGCAACCGTTGTGAGAGTAGAGTCGCCAACCTCCTCCAAACCCGGTGCACGTGCCCTCATAAGCTCGGGTGGAGAGATACATGGTTGGATTGGCGGCGGATGCGCTCAGCCTGCTGTTATCAGAGCCGCCCAGCGAGTTCTCAGTGCGGGCACCCCAGAGCTTGTAAGGGTAACCCCAGAAGCAGAAAAAGTGATCGAAATCGGACTGACGGCGCACAAATCCTCCTGCAAGAGCGGCGGAGTGCTGGACATCTTCATAGAGCCACTTGTGAAACGGCACTCATTGCTTGTTTTGGGTTCCAGCCCCTGCGCTTTGGCGCTGGCTGAATTTGCCGCGAAACTTGAGTTTGAAGTGACCTTGGCTGCGAATGGTGAGCTGCCCGGTATCCCGGGTGTCTATTTGCATGAAGGCTACGACTTGTCACAACTCCACTTCTCCGGCAGGCCCTACGTCGTCGTTGCTACTCAGGGTCGTGGTGACAAAGCGGCGCTCACGGCGGCTTCAAGGTTAGATGTTGAGTTTATCGGTTTCATTGCGAGTGCCAAGAAGGCAGAGGCATTGCGTTCTGAACTCCTTGGAGTAGCCGGCGTTGGACCTGCGCTTGCGGATATGATTGCGCCGTTTGGGAGTGCGATCAACGTCAAAACGCCCGAAGAGATTGCGATCGCCGCTTTGAGTCAGTTAATCGAAAGACGTAACAGTTCGCTGGACTCTACAAAATCGGCCCGCTCGTCAGAGCGTAGGACATCCAGCCGTGGAGATGCCAGCTCTCAGGAGACCAGCTCCGCCAATACCGGTTCCTCAAATGAGAGTAAAGACAGCTCCCCTGGCCATAGCCCTACAGAGTCTGTGCAACTCAGTGCGCTGGCAACCGCGGGCGCACCATCTAAAAGCTGCTGCGGGGGTTGATATGATCAGTTTAAAGCGCGTTTCCGTGGTTCTGTTAGCTGCTGGCGAATCGCGGAGAATGGGCGAGTTAAATAAACTGACGCTGCCTGTCGATGGCGTCGGGCTGTTGCGGCGTATGGCTATGATGCTGTGTAACTATGGTCGAGCCGAGGGGTGCGCATTCTCCGAAGTGGTCGTCGTTACGGGGCACGATCAGCGGGCTGCGGTAGAGCAGTTGTCTGGTCTGCCAGTGAGTGTAGCGCACAACGCCAATTACACTGAGGGCCAGATGAGTTCGGTGGTATGCGGACTCAAATCGCTGACTCAGCCGTCTGATGGGGTGATGATCTGCCTGAGTGATTTACCGCTACTCGAACTCGAAGATCTTCGTTTGATTCACCAGGCCTTCACAGACGCCGACCGCCCAATAGTTGTTCCGACCTATGCGGGTCAACGCGGCAATCCAATTATTTTGGAAACCTCTCAGGTTGATGAGATCCTAACAACGGGCCGAAACCTCGGGTGTCGTAATCTGATCGAACGCGAACCTGACCGCGTAACTCAGCTAGAGATGCCGAACGACCATGTCATTATTGATATGGACACACCTGATAATTATAAAAATGTGCAGGCTAGAGTCGCGAAGAGATCAGTCTCTCATCTAGTCGATGCGGTATAGGGAGCCGAAATGAACCCAATATTTTCGCTGGTAGAAGAGCTTCAACAACGACGAGAACCCTTTGCGATTGCGACGGTCGTTGAGACCTACGGATCCGTTTCGGCTAAGACCGGATCAAAGGCGGTTATCGATCAAAACGGACTTTTACTGGCGGGTTGGGTCGGTGGTGGTTGTGCTGAGTCGACAGCTTGTCAGGAGGCCTACGACGCCATTCAGTCGGGAGATTCCACGATTATTGACCTTGATCTTGATGATGAAGTGTTGGGTACTGGCATGCCTTGCGGAGGTGGTATGCGCGTTTACATAGAACCCGTTTTGCCCAGTCCGTCTATCTGGTTGATGGGGCATGGGCGAGTTGCTGAAGTGATCTGTGAGATGGGCGCGCTGCTCGGCTACGATTTAATCGTCAACGATCTGGGTGCTGACGCTGAGCGTTTTCCGAAAGCGCATCGAGTGATTTCAGATGATCTTGATTACGCCGAACTGAACCCAAAGGCTTCCGACTATGTGGTGATAGCGACCCAAGCGAAGGGGGACCATGAGTCGATGCTGCGGGCTCTCGCATCGGACGCCCAATACATCGCCCTGATCGCAAGCCGCAAACGATCCCGACTGGTGATGGAGTTTCTCCACCGCGAGGGGTTCACTGAGGAGGAGATTAAACGGGTGATGGCGCCCTCCGGTATGGACCTCAATCCGCGCACACCAGAGGAGATAGCGCTGTGCATACTCTCAGAGATCACGCTGGTGCGTCGGCAAGGCAGCGGGTTGCGAATGAAACAGAAGTTCGCCCTAGAAGAGGCTCAAAAAGCAGAGCGTGATAACCTCAGCAAATTTGAGTCTAAGGCGCGTGAGGCGGGCTAATGACATCGCTTGCTGGAGCGTTGGTCAGTATTCGTAATCTTTTCCCTCAAATCAGAGATAGCTCAACGGCTTATCTTGACAGCGCGGCTACTACCCATAAGCCTGAGAGTGTTATCAACGCACTCAGGGAGGCCTATAGTCAAAGCTATGCGCCAGTGCACCGTGGTCTCTATTCAGAGGCCGAGTCAGCAAGTGGTGCTTATGAGAATGTCCGCTCTCAGGTATCCCGTATGCTGGGTTTTGAGGCCAACGAAATTGTGTTTACTCGCTCAGCGACTGAGAGTATCAATGCCGTTGCAAACAACTATCTGCTACCCAAACTGCTGCCTGGAGACTGGGTTTGGGTCTCTGAGTTAGAACATCATTCAAACTACCTCCCGTGGCAACAGGCATGTCAGAAATCGGGAGCCGAGCTTAAGATACTGAAGGTTGACTGGGAGACTGGCGGGGTCTGCGCCGAACAGTTTGAGGCACTCGCGGACAGTCGGACGAAGCTGCTGGCAGTGACGGCACAATCTAACGTTCTGGGAGTGATGCCGCAGCTCGATCCGCTGATACAAGTTGTACATGCTGTGGGTGGATGTGTATTAATCGACGCTTCCCAGAGTATGAGTCATCAGTATGACGCACTGCGTCAACTCAGCGCTGATTTTTTCGTCTTTTCAGGTCATAAGGTATTCGGGCCAACAGGCGTTGGGGTCCTAGCAGCCCGCTATCGACATCTGGAGACGATGTCTCCTTGGTTACTCGGCGGGGGTATGGTTGATTGGGTTGGCATTGGCGCTGAGACCTCTGTGTGGACAGAGATTCCCGCCTGCTTTGAGGGCGGATCGCCGAATTACGCTGGCGTAGTAGGTTTGGGTGCGGCGCTAAGTTTTCTTGAGGACCTTCCGGTCAACCTATTCCCTGACCACTTGCGGGACGTTGGTCGCTATGCGTACCACTCTATCAGTCAGATTGACGGAGTACGTCTGCTTACACCTGCGGGGGCGGCGGCGACAGGTGTCATAAGCTTTGTTCATGAGAAAATTCATCCACACGATTTAGCCCAGGTCTGTGCTGATAGTCAGGTTGCCGTCAGGTCGGGTCACCATTGCGCCCAACCTTTAATGAGTCTGTTGGATATACCCGCCTGTTTGCGAGCTAGTTGCTCCATCTATACAACGCGA
>JABXHP010000140.1 GCA_013373575.1 Oceanospirillaceae bacterium
CTGAGGGCGTCCAAAATTGCTCCCGGCAATTTTGTCGAACGACCTTCGGAATTTCTCATCTGACTGTCTGGCCAAACAAAAACGCCCTGCATAAATGCAAGGCGTTTAAGTTTGGTACGACCGAGTGGACTCGAACCACCGCCCCCCACCATGTCAAGGAACATATTCATACGCTGATGTGGTATCAACTGTACGCTAAGCGTACGCAATTACCCTAAAATCTTCAATTACGCTGAAGGTTTAACCTAGCATTCAAAATGTCCTGCATAGCTGTTTTGGACACGCTATGCCCTTCTCCATTCAGTACATACACCTTATGCTCACCCATCATCTCAGCATAGGTCGCTAGCAGCAGTGGATCATAAAGCTCATCCTGATCACCAATGAAGATAGCTGATCGTTCTGGAAGGTTTACTCGCTTCTCCGCAACAGCAGTTCTAAGGCGACCTGTTGCTGGCGGTCTTGAGAAGTACATCCGATCTTTGGCCATAGCGGCACCCAGCACAGGCGACAGAAGAACAACCTGCTCAAGTTGATGCTCAAAGTCTATTAAGGACATAAGAGTGAGATAAGCACCATAGGAATTAGCGATGAGCGTACCGCCAGCACAGTCTAAAATAGCTGCTCTGATTGTAGCGATCTGCTCATCTATGTCTTGGCGCAGGAATGGCACATCAACTGATATACCTCTGTAGTCAGATACTAGCGTGCTGATATGACCGCCAAGTCCTTTGGTATGGTCACCGCCTCTACCTGAAATGTATAAAACAGCGTGGCTCATTGGCTTATCCAGCTAGCACCTGAGATATTTTCATAGGGTTCTTATGACTCAATCCTTGAACTAATCGTTAGCTATCAAAACGCTGAGGAGATAGCATGGTCAGGCTCATATTCACATGTTTTGCAGTATTTACGCTAACAGCATGTCAAACCGTTACGCAAAGCAATTCTCCCGCGCAATATCAAATTAAAACGATGGTTGAAGAGTTCACCCAGAACTTCTGCAAGGTAAGTAATAAGCCCAACATAAGAAGTTCAAATGCGCGAGCAACACAATTGCAGTATGCATCTGACGGTAGTCCTTGGGTTAGAGGGTTCATTCAGGACGACATAGCGAAAGTAAGGGGGTACACGCAATACAACTTAAAAACAGGCAAAGGTCAGTGCGGAGGAAACGGTATGCGCTCCGTTAATGGCGAAATAGTTTCGTGGCGTTCACTGACTGAACCCGTTGCTGAACAGCTCTTATTAACAAGTGTTACTGACCGCTCATACAACAAAAGAGCGACAAACCTGAGTAAACGTAAAGCTCAAATTGAGACAGAAGTAGCTCAGAATGGCGAGCGCCTCAGCGAGCTTGGTCTGACCTATGAGGAAAAGTTGGATCTAGCCAAAGCTAAGCTGGAGCGCGATCTAGCTGCTATTGAAGAGCTAGAGAAAGCACCACCTACCATCAGCGCCAAATCAACTGTTTCGCTTCAAGGTAGCTGGAATGTCGTTGTTTCCTGTACAGGACGAAAACCATTTTCAGGCAGCGCAGTAATCTTTGAAAGAAAATCTGCCCGCGTACTTATAGATAACGGAGACACCTACACTGGCAAGATTTACCTCAAGGATCAGAGCGGGGATGAATCATCCGTTTATATTGACCTAATCGCTCACCCAAGCAATTCAGAGCACAGAATCAGCATTCAGATTTCTGATGCATCTCTCTCAGGAAATGGTACGAGTATCTCGTCAAAAATTGATAAGACTTGCACTTTCAACGCTCTGAAGTCCTCTGTTTAGCTTGAAATATTGTTGACAAACTGATGGTTCCTTATTGCAGGATATGGAAGCCTTTACGGAGCTTGCTAGTGAGATTTCTATTACTTTTAACGGCCCTTCTAGTGCTGATTCAATCTGCAGCAGCTGACGAGCTGAGTTGTTCAGGTTCAGCGACAGCAACTAAAAAAATCAACGGGGAAGTTGTTCAGTTTGGTGAAATTCAGATTGAAGGAACTATAGGAGTTAATCTCGTCAATCAAGACTCTGTTATTTTCAAAGACGGTAAGTCAACTCAGAAACTGCCAGCAAAAATCGCTAGGAACGGCGACATCCTGATCAACGTAAAGGATTCAAGATTCCAAGTTAAGGCAGTTATTTCAGATGTAAATCAGAAGTCTAAAATACTTATAGTACTAACCAAAGGAAACGTAGAGCTAAGTAGATTCTTGAAGTCAGCCACTTGCAGCTAAACAGTCTCTGCAGAGATTAAAAATTCTTCTCTTAGAAGTTTCACCGCCGCAGGAGCATCAATCGCCATGCGAGTAGAATTGCCATCATCAACACAACGATCCATAACTATTTTGATGTCATCGCCAATGTGAACAGTTTCACCATCGTAGAGTGTTAGTACCAGCATCTGCGTTCCTCCTTGTTGCAGTGTGTTACTTAAGTGTAGATCAGAACCAGAGTAGCTCTTGTCAAATGCTGATTATCGTTTTATGGTCTACACTAGTGGACAAACAAGAACAAGGGGTAGATCAGATGAATAGATTGATTGCTAAGTGGTTTGGGCGTTTACTAGCGGTGATACACACACTTTTTTTCATTACATTTATCTTCGGTGGTTACAGGTGGCTTCAGGATAATTGGGAAGCTATGCGAGCGGGAGTCATAAGTCCAAGCTACGTCCTGCTAATGGCATTTACTATCTTTATCTCTTACATACTCATCATGGGTGTGATTTCCACATTCGTAAGTATTAACAGTTATCTTGCGGAGCTAGTTGACCGCAAGAATGGTGATACATCATCTGCTTGGGTGGCAGCCACAGCACCTGCCGAGCGTATTGAACCTGATCTTTGATCTACGGCTTTGAGATTGATACTGATATTAGCTCAACAGCTGAAGCTCGGACTTTAGAGTCTAGCAAGCTCTGAGCATCTGCTAGACACTCATCTACATTGCTACCAGTAAAGGTGTAGGTTTTATCTTGAACTGTCGCTGTAAACCCGCTTATAGGTTCTGCTGGATCAACGTAAGGCACGATAAATATCAGTTTGGGTCTGTCAGGACTGATGCGAGCCTCAAGCGACTTTAAACGCCTGCCAAGAGATGCCATCAGGAAACTGCCTCTAGCGCACTGATACGCCTATATAGCTCATCAATCTCAATAATCTTAGCCATTGCACCAATAGACTGAATCAGGGTAGCTCCTACATCAGCAGGACAAGTACCAGAAGCTATTGATGACAGTACAGCGCCAGCCTTATCAGCGAGACTAGAGTCACTGCCAGCTAGGTTAGGAATAGTTATTTGGGCACACGATTGTTTGGGAATTGGCGCAGTGCGGTCAAGGATTATTTTAGCCGCGGCTAAATCGCCCTGTAACGCCTTCTCCACCACTTTCTCTATTATCTGAGGCGTTGCTTCGCTTAAACGTTGACGAAGCTCAGGAGCAAGCATCGGCGGCCTTCCATGCGGATTGCCAGAATGACCTTTCGAGAATCGACCGTTAGTACGACCTGTTAATTTCTGTTTATCAGGCGCCATCATATAACCTTACTTAGTTTGTGGATTATAACATGTCTCTGTTCTCGAAATCACCTCAGCGGGGAGACTTAACACGATGTTTCTCTAGCTCAGAAATTAGATATGGACGCTTTTCCAGCTCTAAGAAAACTGCCTTCTTGATAAGCTTTAGTGCGCGCGCATCAGACTTGGTTTTGTAAGAAAGTCGCCTTAGTTTTGACCCGCAAATATTCATGGAGCGTTCAACTCTTGTAATGCTTTTTGGGATTGCCGAGAACTCTATTTTCACAAACGGATAGTTAGCCTTAGGAGTTTGAATATCCAATCTAAGTATTGTTTCGGAATTCTTACCTTGAAAGGAGGCACTCCTACTCGAATAGCGAAACTCATCTGGAAATCTAAGCTCAACCACTCCAGAGACCAGATAATCTCGCAACTCGTATTCAAGCAACATAAGGAAGGTGTCTCTGAAAGCTTCACATTCTATCTTCCCAAAACTGATTGCTTCCTCAGTGTACGCTCTCTGCTTTTTGTCTAGGGACTGAAGTTTGGCAATTTTATTTAACTTCGCACTGTCCGTTAATGCTGGTTTTAGTTGAAGTAATTTTCTTCTCAGGGATATAGACCGAGAAAACGGTTCTTGTGCAGACTCATTTGAAAAATAGATCCAAGCTGTTATTGCAAACAGACCAGAAAAGACAGCAAAAATTATGGTCAGAGTCTCGTCAGATAGCTGACCTGTAACCAAAAGAAATACAAAGTAAAGTGTACCAACGACCATCAGTGCAATGATTGCGGCGCTGAATAACCAGCTCACAGCCCTACCGATCACTGGTAGCATGACCAAAAATAAAAGGGCTATAACGATGCCACCAGCAACCGTAAGCATAACGACTCCATATGAAACTCAATTACTGGGCTTTAATCTTTCAAAAAGTATTAGTATTAACAATAGAATGCATATTCAAGCGAAATAAGGTTTTCCTACCATGTTTACTCCACAGGATTACTGGCAAGCAATTGTTCTGTACGGCCTAAACGCAGCCACATACAAAATGGCGCTCGCCTCTGTGCTACTTCAATCAGCTAGGGCGGGTGAGTCTGAGCTGAGCTGGGGTGACCTGTCAGAGCGGTATCTAAAAGAATACCTCACAAGGCTTGAAACTAATTCTCGGCCACAACAGAGCAACCCATCGCGCCTTACCAAGATGGAGCGAATAGTCGCAGACATCAAAGCAGGCAAGGAATCCTTTGATACAGCAATAGTCAGAGTCGCAGATGAAGCCTTCAACGATGTAATTCCGAGATTTCACACCGTTGGACGCGACTCTAAGTTTGCCCAAGATACCTTCTACACCACTGAGTTTGGTAGGAAGCTCACTCTGACTGATGCTCTGTTGTCTCTTCCAGATGTGACTCAACTGAATAAAGAGGTGGCAGTTCGCTGGAGCCTCTTGGAAGGTGCTTTTGTAATTAACCAGTCAAACTACGATTTGGCTAACAGCATCAGGGAAATCTACCTAGCTGATGGTTACGACAGAAAGTCTCTTGCATCAACGATACCGTTTCTGGGTGGCTATCAGGGTAACGTTTGTTTTTACTGTGGTGAGGCTCTGGGCGAAGCTATCCATGTAGACCATGTTTTACCTAGACAGGTACTGAATCATGATGCGATTTGGAACCTAGTGTTAAGCCATTCGCACTGCAATATGCTCAAATCTGACAGGCTAGTAGGAGATCACTTCGTAACTAAGCTCATCGCTCGCAATGAAAATATCATGGGCAGCAACCATCCATGGAAGGCGAAGATATTAGACGCACTGGGAACAACACCGCGAGCCAGAGCAAAGACTCTTAAATATCACTACGATAATGTTAAGCTGGCGCTGGGCTCAAACTTTTGGGGTGGCACAGAAGGCTACAACCCAGCAACTGATCCTTTTTACAGGCGATTGATTACAGAGTTGAACAACAAGTGACACCATCAGTGGACTATTACAACGACAACGCTCAATCGTTTTTTGATGGCACCAATGACGTTGATATGTCAGCTGTTTACGATAGGTTCCTACCACTCATACCTGAAAGAGGCACCATCCTTGATGCTGGCTGCGGTTCTGGCAGAGACTCTAGAATGTTCATCGCAAATGGATATGACGTTACATCGTTTGATGCCTCGCCAGAACTGGTAGCGTTAGCCAGAAGCATTAATGGTGTTCCAGCATCTGTCGCCACCTTCTCATCATTCTGCAGCGAACAGCTTTACGATGGTATTTGGGCATGTGCCTCCCTACTCCACCTACCCAGAGCGCAATTGGTAGAAGTGATAACAGGACTCGCTGACCTTTTAGCACCAAAAGGAGTTTTCTACCTATCCTTCAAACAAGGAGTTCATGAGCGGATTACTGGTGGCCGCCAGTTCACCGATATGACTGGCGAAATGCTTGGTGAGCTTGTTGCCAGAATACATATCTTGCGCATCAGAGAATGCTGGGTTACTGAAGACGCTCGTAGAGATCGGAGCGATCAATGGCTGAACGCTATTTTGGAAAAACAGCAAGCCTAGCCATTAATTGCAGTAATTCATACTCTATCTGACACATTTAGATGTCATGGTCAGATATGATCGTACAATTGCTGAACGCTAACTATCCCGCAAGAGCGGTCCTTCGGCTGAAGGCTTAGTGAACGGCAAATATTGAACCAAGAGCGGACAGTCTCCTTGATAATTTCCGCCAGACCTCAACTACAAACTTGGGCAAGCGCTTGAAGCTGGTCGGCGGAAAG
>JABXHP010000274.1 GCA_013373575.1 Oceanospirillaceae bacterium
GTCGACCTTTTGGCTCAGGTCGCCGGGTAGGAAGCCAAGCTTCTCACCCGCTTCAACCGCAGGGCGAACCAGCAGAATGCGGGCTACCTCCTCGCGCTCGAGTGCTTCTACCGCGCAGGCGACCGCAAGGTAGGTCTTACCGGTGCCCGCTGGGCCTATGCCAAAGTTGATGTCGTGGTAGCGAATTGAACGCACGTATCCCTGTTGATTCTCGCCCCGAGGGCGAATAAGCATCTTGCGCGTGCGGATATTCACTTCGCTCTCTTCAGCTTTGGCGCCGACTTGGCTAATACCGGTCTGCTGAATCGCTAGATGGACCTCAGACGGAGAGAGTGGCTGGCCGTTCACTGAATCCTGATAGAGTTTCTCCAACAGCTCGGAGACGGGACGTAGTTGCGCGAGGTCGCCTTCAAGCTGCAGCGTGAAACCACGGTTGCTGATACGAACACCGGTGCGCTCTTCAACTAATTTAAGATGCTCGTCGAACTGGCCACAGAAATTGAGCAGCGCACTGCCATCTTCGGGTTGCAGACGAATCTGGTGGCTGCCTTGGTCTGTACTCATGCGTTATCCAGCTCCGATGACAAGAGTTCGCCGATAAGCGAGTTGGGCAGCGCTTCGATGATTTTGACATCTGCGAAGTGGCCTATCAGGTCTGGATTGTCACACCGGAAGTTGACGACGCGATTGTTCTCAGTGCGACCTGAGAGCTGTCCTGGGTCCTTTTTCGAGTAGCCGTTAACCAAAATACGCTGAGTGCTGCCTACCATGCGGCGACTTATTTGCAATGCATTCTGTGTTATACGGCTCTGTAAGATGTGAAGTCGCTGCTTCTTGGTTTCGTCGCTCACATCGTCTGGCAAGTCAGAGGCGGGTGTACCGGGGCGACGGCTGTAGATAAAACTGAAAGAGGTGTCGAAGCCGATATCCTCAATGAGTTTCATTGTTGCTGCAAAATCCGCTTCGCTCTCGCCTGGGAAGCCGATAATGAAGTCAGAGGAGAAACTGATATCGGGTCGCTTTGCTTTGATTCGACGTAGCTTGGACTTGTACTCCAGGCAGGTATGCCCACGTTTCATCGCCATAAGGATGCGGTCAGAACCGCTCTGAACCGGCAGATGCAGGTGGCTAACAAGCTCGGGCACCTCGTCGTAAACTTCAATCAAGCTATCAGTGAACTCCACCGGGTGCGATGTTGTGAAACGGATTCTATCTATACCGTCTATCTGCGCTACGGAGCGAATGAGTTCCGCTAAGTCAGCAAAATCGCCGTCAGCAGTCTCACCACGATAGGCATTTACGTTCTGCCCAAGCAGGTTGACTTCGCGTACGCCCTGCTCGGCAAGCTCGATACACTCGGTGATAACGTCATCCAGCGGGCGACTAACCTCTTCACCGCGGGTGTAGGGTACAACACAGAAAGTGCAGTATTTGCTGCACCCTTCCATAACGCTAACAAACGCCTCAGCACCCTCAACTTTAGGTGCTGGTAGGTGATCGAACTTCTCTATCTCAGGAAAGCTGACATCAACAATGCCGACCTTGCCTCCCTTGGTATCTTCGATCATCTCGGGAAGGCGGTGGAGTGTCTGTGGACCAAAAATCATGTCGACAAAGGGCGCGCGATCGCGGATCGCTTCACCCTCTTGGCTCGCCACACAGCCGCCAACGCCGATCATCAGACCGGGCTTCTGCTCTTTGAGAATGCGCCACCGGCCGAGTTGGTGGAAAACTTTTTCCTGTGCTTTTTCACGAATTGAACAGGTGTTTAGCAGCAGTACATCCGCATCTTCGGGATTGTCAGTCAGCTCAAGTTGGTGACTATCGCCCAGGAGGTCAGCCATACGCGCGGAATCGTACTCATTCATCTGACATCCGTGTGTCTTGATAAAGAGTTTTTTAGTCATGTTTCACCTGTAGATTATTCGTCAAAAACCCAGCAAATCCGGGGCGCGAAATTATACCTGAGTGCTCTGGTAGTGACCAGAAATTGATCAGTGCTTGTTTTCAAGTTTGTTCAACCCCATCTAAGGTCTGGTTGTTGAATCGGAGCAGTATCTTATGGCAGAACCCAAGCACCTTTACCGTGTCACCTATGTAAACCGAGATAAGGTTTACGAACTCTATTGCGAAAAAGTCTACAGTGCCGATATGTGGGGTTTTGTTGTGCTGGAGGGGTTTGTTTTTGGATCTAAAACCGATGTGTTAATCGATCCCGCCGAAGAGAAGCTGAAGCAGCAGTTTGATGGGGTAGAGCGCTCATTCGTTCCGCTTCAAGCGATAATCCAGGTAGACCAGGTAGAGAAACGAGGCACGCCGCGTATTAGTGATGCGAAGGGCACCGTCACCGCGTTTCCCACTCTGATGGGCAAAGAGCCCTGAATAAGCCGCTAGTCGTTTGCTGCTAAACTCTCTTCGGTTAGCTGGCATACGGGTGAAGGTAACATCGCCAGATCGAGCTGTATCTGATCCAGTTTGTAGAATTCGACGCTGGAGTCTTCGTAGATAACCTCTGCGCCTTCTACTCTAAAGCAGTTGATATCTGTATTTGCCCACACTTTTTCCCAGCGATTGCTACCGGTGCGGCTGCCGTGTTGAAGTGGTCCTGCGATACGTAGCCAGGCGTTAGGACGGCCACTTTTCATTGAGGGGATGAGTTTACCCTGGTGGTCAAACGCGGTGGTTTTGAACATCACGTACTCAACGGCGCGCCCGGTGTGGTTGGTAAAGTCCACGCTTGCCGCGACGCTCTTTTTGTTACCAATTTCAGTTCCGAGTTCGTGAATGACGAGACGCTGCTCGGGGAGCTCGGGTTCGACCACAACAACCTGCTCCTTTGTGGCAACGCAGCCAGCGAGTAGGGTTGGGAGAAGAACTGAGGCAAAGATTAACTGCACCGAGTGCTTTCGACTTTTCACGGTTACAACTCCTTATTAATCTTATATTCAGACCTTTATACCCCAAAAAAGTTCAAGCTGCCTAAAAAATAGCCAGCATTAGCCTCAAAAGTGTACGTCTAACCAGCTGCAGTTATTGAATATCCGGCAGTATTAGCGTCTTAGAAGGCCGATTGGGAATCTCTTTCGCTAGTCGTGGCATCAAATAGCCCGGGAGTTCGCTCTGCATCTGAGCTGCGAGCGTCTTCGCATCACTCTCTTCAATATCAAAGTGACTAGCGCCTTTCACCGGGTCAAACAGAAACAGATAATACGGCAGTATCCCGATGCGATAGAGCGACCTGCTCAGCTCGACCTGTATCGCTGCTTGGTCATTGACGTTGCGTAGAATCACTGCCTGATTGAGCAGTGTGACGCCAGCTTGGCGCATCTGTTGGCAGGCACGTTCCAGCTCGGTGCTGATCTCTCGCGAATGGTTTATGTGCAATACCAGTGCTGTTTGCAGCCGCGTTTTCCCTAGTATCTCCAGCAGCCTGTCAGTGATGCGCGAGGGTATGACCACCGGCAGACGTGTGTGGACTCTTAAGCGTTCGATATGGGGAATCGCTGCGAGGTCGTTAATGAGCTGCTCTAGCCGAGTATCGCTAGCGACTAAAGGATCGCCGCCAGAGAGGATCACCTCTTTGATATCGCTATTTGAGCGAATGTAAGTGAGTGCTTGCTCGCGTGCTGTGCCAGATATTTGGTTATCAGAATAAGGGAAATGCCGACGGAAACAGTAACGGCAGTTTATCGCGCAGGCGCCGCTGAGAATTAAGAGTACGCGGTCTTTGTACTTGTGAACCACCCCTGCGGTAGGGCGTGAAGCCGCTTCGTTGAGGGGGTCTTCAATAAATCCAGAGCGCTCTTCGAACTCTTGCTCTAGAGGAAGAACTTGAGCAAGTAACGGATCCTTCGGATCACCTTTACGCATTAATGCAACGAACTCGCGCGGTACGCGCAGGTCGAAGAGGGTTGATGCTCGCTCGGCAGCCGGTAGCAACTCTTTTGGCAAATCGAGTATGGCGAATAGCTCTTTGGGATCTGTGATCAGATTTTTGAGGCTCAACTGCCAATTTTGAGGTGGAAAGTTCAGTGCTTGCATTAAAATCACTAATCAACTGTTTGGACCAGATTCTGCTTTCAAGTAGAATGCGCGTCAAACTAAACCTAGGATGGATAGTCGAATGGGTAACGTATCAAGTGGTCAGTTTAAAACTGGCATGAAAGTGATGGTCGATGGCGACCCATGTAATATGGTCGAGGTCGAATTTGTAAAACCAGGCAAGGGTCAGGCGTTTACGCGTGTTCGTCTGCGCAACCTACTGACCGGTCGTATTTGGGAACGCACATATAAATCCAACGAATCTGCAGAGACCGCAGACGTTATGGACCGTGATATGGAGTACCTCTACAGCGACGGTGAGATGTGGCACTTCATGGAACCGCAGACATTCGAACAGTACGCTGCTGACCAGAATGCGATCTCTGACTCAGCCAAATGGCTGAAAGAGGGCGATAAAGTGATGATCACCCTCTGGAACGACAACCCCATTGCTGTGACCCCGCCAAACTTCGTTGAGCTTGAAGTGACCGAGACAGATCCTGGCCTCAAGGGCGATACTGCAAACGGCGGTTCTAAGCCAGCAACGCTAAGCACTGGTGCAGTGGTTAAAGTGCCGTTGTTCATAAACCAAGGTGAAGTACTGCGTATTGATACCCGTACCGGTGAATATGTAAGCCGCGCTTAATTCCACAGCGTAGCTGAAGGGGCCAGAGCTGACTAGTTCGTTGAACTAACTCAGCTCTGGCCCTTTTACGTTCGGATCGTTGCCGAATTTAATCTTATCTATGGTGTAAGCAATCAAAAAGGTCAGGAGCATTAATGTCCCGAGATTGGCAGCCCACGGCTGAAATTTTGACGCTAAGAGAGCGCGCAAAAGTGCTGGCGCAGGTAAGGCAGTTCTTTGCAGCGCGCGGAGTTATGGAGGTTGATACTCAGTGTATGTCGCACGCAGCGGTGAGTGACCCATTTATCGATACTCTAGAGGTTGCATATCACTCATATCCTGGCGCGGAAGCTGAAACGCTCTATCTGCAAAGCTCACCTGAGTATGCGATGAAACGGCTGTTAGCAGCTGATTCTGGCCCGATCTATCAGCTTGGCAAGGCTTTTCGTAATGGCGAAGTGGGCCGCTTTCATAACCCCGAGTTCACTATGCTCGAGTGGTATCGGCCGCGTTTCAGTAGCGAGCAGCTTATGGATGAGGTGCAGGAGCTGGTTAGCGAAATTCTGGGGGCCCAGCATTGGGAGCGTCTGAGCTACCGTGAACTCTTTATGCGCTTTGTTGGGCTTGATCCCCATAGCGCATCTATCCCAGAGCTCAAAGCTGTTCTTGAACCGCAGTTTGAGTGCCCCTTCGAGGATGAGAGGAAAGACACCTGGCTCGAGCTGGTTATGTCCCACCTAATTGAGCCAAAGCTCATTGAACCGGTAATGGTGTATGACTTTCCCGCCTCTCAGGCGGCACTGGCCGAGATAAAACTCGACTCGAGCGGAGTTAGTGTAGCGACCCGTTTTGAGCTCTATGCGGGAGGTATGGAGCTAGCTAATGGTTATCAGGAGTTGCGAGACTCTGCCGAACAGGCCGACCGGTTGCAGGCTGATGAGGCTTTTCGAGCGCAGAACGAGTTGCCTTTAAGACCGCTTGAAACGCGCCTAGTTGCTGCTCTGGATGCTGGTTTTCCAGCATGTTCCGGTGTCGCGCTAGGGTTCGACCGTCTGCTGATGGTCAAGCTGGGACTGTCGAGTATTAAAGAGGTTATCCCCTTCGCCTATGAGCGGGCATGAGCTCCGCTCAAGGCTGCTTATGAGCTCAAGACTGTTTACAAGCTCAAGGCTGTTTATAAGCTCATGGCTGTTTATGAGCTCATGGCTGTCCATCAGCATAAGGCTGCACGCATCCGTCTGATCGCCTCCTCGAGGCGGCTTCGCGGGCAGCCGAAGTTCAAACGCACAAATTGTGGATCGCCAAAGTCTTTGCCATCGGAAAGGCCAACGCCAGCCTGCTCAAAGAACTTTTGTGGCGACTCCTTGCCCAGCGCGCTTGCATCAATCCAAGCGAGATAGGTGGCTTCATTTGCGTCCATTTTTAGGCCGGGCAGTGCATTGATCTCGCGCAGAAGGTAGTCCCGATTAGCCCGTAGATAAGTGAGTTGTTGGCGATTCCACTCATCACCGTCACGGTAGGCCGCCTCTGCCGCTGTGAAGCCCAATAGGTTCACGCTGGGTACCAGTCCCTTACGAACTCTGGCGAACTTTGCGCGCAGAGTTGGGTTCTCAATGATCGCGACAGAGCAGCCCAGACCGGCGATATTCCAGGTTTTACTGGGAGCCATCAGGGTAATGGTACGCGCGGCTATCTCGGGGCCCAAGCTGGCGACAGGGATGTGTTTTAGCTCGGGCTCTAAAATAAGATCGCAGTGAATCTCATCGCTACATATCACTAAGTTGTTCTCAATGACGATTTGGGCCAACCGCTCTAATTCTGCTTGCCGGTAGACAGCGCCGCCAGGGTTGTGCGGGTTACAGAAGAGCAGTAGCTCGGTCTCTGGAGTCAGGTTTTTTTGAAGCGCATCGAAGTCAATTATTTGGTGTGACCCGTGCCGCATCATCGGCACTTTAACTAAGCCTCGCTGCGATAGTTGAGGTGCTGACATGAAGGGGGGATAAATTGGCGTTGCTGTAGCAGCGGAGCCAGTTTCGCTGCAGGTCGAGCGCACCGCAAGGTTTAGACCACAAACTAACCCAGGTAGCCAGATCAGTTGCTCTGTTGCAAGGCTCCAGCTGTACATACGCTGCATACGCTCAATAAATACTGCGTTCAATGAGTCGGGCGTCTCCGTGTAACCGAAAATGCCATGCTCAATACGCTGTGTAAGCGCCTCGATCACTGCCGGAGGCGATTGGAAGTCGGTATCAGCCACCCACATGGGTAGTACGTCGGTGCCCGCATACTTCTGCCACTTTTCACTTGAGCTCTGAGTACGGTCAATTAGTTGATCGAAATTA